>NZ_JADYVV010000239.1:0-392 GCF_020194035.1 Bradyrhizobium sp. BRP56 | reverse complement strand
CCCTGGCAGCGTGCATAATCCACGGGCGTCGTTGCCTAATAGTTTAGGTGCGATATAGACAATCAGCTCATCGACTAAACCCGCCTGTAGCAATGCGCCAGCGAGCGTTGGCCCCGCTTCCACCCAGATGCTGTTAATCTGCTGTTTACCCAGTTGCATCATTAGTACAACCAGATCCAGGTGACCTTTATGCTCTGGAATCAGCAAGGTACGCACCGTTTCCGGCCACTCACGAGAATCTTCCTGCGTACGCGCGAACCAGGTTTCGCCGGGCTGCTGCACAATGCGATGTTCCGGCGTCACGCGATTTTGGCTATCAATCACAATACGTACCGGCTGACGGAGATTTTGTTGCGGGTAGAGCCCCTGAGTTTGTTCATCCAGTTCAGACC
>NZ_JADYVV010000238.1:0-392 GCF_020194035.1 Bradyrhizobium sp. BRP56 | reverse complement strand
GGCTACCACCACCAGCATCAATATAATGCGTTAATTGTGTTAATACCGCGGCAGAAGTCAGCGTCATATGCCGCCACATAAACAGCTCGGCAACTTCACCCACATGTTTGATTGCCAATCCATGTCGTTGGACAAATTCGTTCAATAGCAGGGCATCACGAGTGGCACGTCGGACTTTATCGGCATGGCAAATAAATCCCGCATAGTCAGACATTCGTGCCTGAATTTTTTCTCTCACAACCGACAACGGCATCCCGGACCCGTTATCGTGCGCCTGAGTAATGATCTCTCTTATAGAAGCCAGTGCCGGAGCTGCCAGCTGTGCAATATCTCCATCAATATTCCGCTTTTGCGTGCAACCAATAAAGCGCGCCAGACGAACAGCAAAAACC
>NZ_JADYVV010000237.1:0-394 GCF_020194035.1 Bradyrhizobium sp. BRP56 | reverse complement strand
GGTCGCGCATGTATGCTTGAGGGTGTGCCTGTTGACCTTCTTAGCCCGCTTTTCGTCGAAGATTTCCGTTTTGAGATTGTAGAAGGACTTCTTCGTCGATCCGACCTTCCCGTTATGTGCGATCAGATCGTCACCCTCTTTGGCCCAGCGTATCATGTGGGCCCGCAAGGCATTCGGAATACGGCAGGCGTCGGCCTGCTTGTTGTCAGGAACGCGCTCGCCGTCACCGGCGCGGTAAAAGATGCCGTAAGGTTCCCCGAACTCGTCGATCCCCGCATGCAGGTCGAGCCACGGTCTGCCTGGGATATCGACGAACGATGCGCGCTCGATCCTGTCGGCTCGTGTACCCGTGAAGGCGGCAACAAGGATGAATCTCGCGAGGTGGATGGACGTC
>NZ_JADYVV010000236.1:0-395 GCF_020194035.1 Bradyrhizobium sp. BRP56 | reverse complement strand
AGGCTGCCCGCACCGAGCTGCAGGCGCTGCTGGCCGACCCCGACGAGCGCGGCTGGAAGTTCGCCCTGGCCGCGCTGATCGGCGGTGGCCGCGACCCGGCGGTGCCGGCGCAGGTGCTCGGCGAGCTGGTCGATGCCAATGCGATTCCGCCGAAGATCGAGGCCTGGCAGGAGTTCGGTCGCCTGGCCCTCCGCATGGACAAGCCCGAGTTGGCGCGGCGCATGATCGATGAAGTGGTCAAGCGCTTCCCGGAAGAGCCGCGCGTAGCGTTGCTGCGTGCCAGCCAGCTGCAGCAGGCGGGCGAGACCGACAAGGCATTGTCGCTGCTGCACGACGTCGAGCCGAAGACCCGCCAGGACCCCGAGCTGCGCAATGCGGTGGCCATCGCCTACGAC
>NZ_JADYVV010000235.1:0-395 GCF_020194035.1 Bradyrhizobium sp. BRP56 | reverse complement strand
CCTGGCCACTGCTGCCCCGGGTACCTTCATCGACAGCAACGGTCGCGCGACCATCACCCTGCCGGCCAGCGCCTCCGTGGGCTTCACCCACCGTGTGAACGACCAGTGGCAGATCATGGCTGAAGTCACGCGCACTGCGTGGAGCAAGTTCGACCAGGTCGTCGTCGATTACGACTCCAACCAGCCGGACAGCGTGCTGCCGTTCCACTACCGTGACACCACCTTCGCGTCGATCGGTACCGATTTCCGCGTGAACGACAAGCTGACCCTGCGCGGCGGCCTGGCCTATGACCAGACCCCGACCACCGATGCCCACCGCGACGTGCGCGTGCCGGACACCACCCGCAAGTGGCTGTCGCTGGGCATGACCTACGCCGCTTCGGACAAGATGGAAT
>NZ_JADYVV010000234.1:0-400 GCF_020194035.1 Bradyrhizobium sp. BRP56 | reverse complement strand
AATCCTGGGTGCCTGGAAACCAATTGCTCTGGAATGGCGCTAAGACGCTGGTACGAACAACAGCCCCGAAATTACCCATTGAGCGATCTTTTCGTCCATGCGGAAAACGCCCCTTTCGTCCAGAGTCTGCTTGAAAACGCGGCACGAGCCATTGCCACCAGCATTAATCTGTTCGATCCCGATGCGGTGATTCTGGGTGGTGGCGCGATGGATATGCCCGCCTTCCCACGCGAGACTCTCATTGCCATGACCCAAAAGTACCTGCGCCGTCCACTGCCGTATCAGGTCGTGCGCTTTATTGCCGCCTCATCTTCTGACTTTAATGGCGCTCAGGGTGCAGCAATATTGGCGCATCAACGTTTTTTGCTACAGTCCTGTGCTAAAGTCCCATGAGTAAAGC
>NZ_JADYVV010000233.1:0-404 GCF_020194035.1 Bradyrhizobium sp. BRP56 | reverse complement strand
ATAGCCTTCACCTCGCGGATCTCGTACGGAAATGGCCTGGCGCAGAAATTTCGTTGTGATCAGATCGCGCTCGAATGTGCCTGTGGGCTCCTACATGCAAGCGTTCCCGGTGTGTATCCAGCGCGGAACGTCTGTGCTGGAGCTGAAGGCGGAGGCCGTGCGTATTGCGACTTTCTGCGCGATCGCCATGGTCGGCGTGTCGCATTCGGCTCGATGTGATCGTTGGGTAGTACGCGCAGGCAGGCGCGATGTATCAACGAAGCACGTCAGTCGGTGGACGGTTCGCCATCCCGTGACGCAACCAGCGTAGGAACGCGTCAGCGCGGACTTTTCCTACTTTGCTTCGGCGATGGAGTGCGCCCATCATCGCCGCGCCAAGGCACTCGCCCTGGCCGGGATTGGCG
>NZ_JADYVV010000232.1:0-405 GCF_020194035.1 Bradyrhizobium sp. BRP56 | reverse complement strand
CATTGGCGCAGCACCTGTGGTGGTCGGCCAGACACTCGTCGTCCAAACCCGCGGCGGCGGTGTCTACGGCTATCTGCCGAAGTAACATTCGCGGCCGCGGCCGGGTGGTTTGCGGCGGCACACACATCACATCGGGGCGGCTGAGCCGCCTCGAACTTGCGCCCGCGTACTCCGCGGGCGTCTTGCATCTGTGTCACCAGGCATTCAGCCGTGCAGATGCCAACCGCAGTTGCAACAATCAGAACTTGCCATGGCGCTATTCGCGTGCGGCACACAAGCATGAAACCAGTCATTGCCCTTGTAGGGCGGCCGAATGTCGGCAAATCGACCCTCTTCAACCGTCTGACGCGCTCGCGTGACGCGTTGGTTGCGGATATTCCGGGCCTGACGCGCGATCGCCACTAC
>NZ_JADYVV010000231.1:0-408 GCF_020194035.1 Bradyrhizobium sp. BRP56 | reverse complement strand
TGACGAAGCGATACCCCGAGGGGATCAATGCCTGCGCCTCTGGATCGAACGTGCCTTTCAACACCGCCGTGTTCGCACCGGCCAGGCTGGTCGCGGCCACGGCGCCGGCATCCGGTGCCTGCCGCACGCGCGAATAGACGATGCCGGTGATGCCGATGACCAGCACGCCCACGATCAACAGGGTGCTGCGCGAGGGACGACGCGGTGCTGCAGGGCTCATGGTGTTCCTTTCTCGGTTACAGGGTCTTGGCCAGGAAATCGGCGGTGCGCTGCTGGCGCGGGCGTTCGAACAGCACCTCGGGCGTGCCCTGCTCGATCACCCGGCCCTGGTCCATCATCACCACGTGGTCGGCTACGCGGCGGGCGAAGCTCAGCTCATGGGTGACGATCACCAGCGTGGTGCCGGAG
>NZ_JADYVV010000230.1:0-410 GCF_020194035.1 Bradyrhizobium sp. BRP56 | reverse complement strand
GGGCCGACCATCGCGCTGGCGTACTTCAACCCGCCTGCTGGTATGGGCGGCGATCCTGTCGGCCTCGGCAGTGACCAATGCGCTGGTGGAAGTGATGGACGCCAGTCGCCGCGGCGCCGATCTCGGGCTGTGGGAGCCGATGATCTGGGAGTTCAGCAGCCTCGGCCTGGTCCTGTTGACCCTGCCGCTGCTGTGGTGGGGCTGCGAGCGCTGGCCGCTGCATGCCGATACCTGGAAGCGGCGGTTGCCGCTGTATCTGCTGGCCAGCGTCGGCTGGTCGCTGCTGCACGTGGTGGGGATGGTGCTGCTGCGGCACCTGGCCTACGGGTCGCTGGGCCATCGCTACCAGGATGATGCCGGCTGGCTGGAGCGTTTTGCCTACGAATACCTGAAGGATGTACGCACGTTTG
>NZ_JADYVV010000023.1:0-114567 GCF_020194035.1 Bradyrhizobium sp. BRP56 | reverse complement strand
CATGCCCGCCGTACGTCACGCCATCGTCGATCTCATCCTTCGGCCGCCGTCCCAGCAGTGCCCATGTTGCCGAAAGCAAATCCTTGAAAAACAGTGGCGTAAACGCATTCTGCCAAAGTAGTGCTAGGCCGTGTACCTATAAAACTTGGCGGCTCATGTGACTGGTGACTACGTCCGCTTTGCTCCAATAGCGACCAAGTTCGTGCGGCAGCACAATATGTCGCGATGGCCAGAAGGAGACATTGCCGGCGGTCAGACTAGTGGGCGTCCGGAGTGTTGGCTCGTTCCGGCTGTGTGACAAATCTTCCCACACCGCTCCATTGTTCCTAACTTAGCAAGATCAAACTCTCGCCAACTGGAGCGCGGCCTCAACGCCGCCTTCCAGGATCTGCTCTGCCTGGATGGTGTCGGGGACGGCCCGCGCGAACTGGAGAGTTCCCACCATGAGACCGAAGATGGCGGTCGCACGGCGGCGGCTCGCTGCAGAGTCGACACCCGGAAGTAGTGCAGCCAGCGACGAAACGTAGCTTCGCAGCGCTTTCTCGTAGTCCTGCCGAGTGGACAGGGGCTGGCGTGCGATTTCCGGGAGCAACGCCGCCGAAGGGCACCCGTCCGCCGGGTCTTCGAGGTGAGCGCGGTTGAGGTATCTCCGGATCGCCCCCTCGAGGGACAGGCCCGTCCGCTGTTCCTCATCGAGGCGATGTTGTTGGTCGCTAAGCGCGCTCGCCAGCGCCTCGCGAACGAGTGCGTTTTTGGACCCGAAGTGCGGAGAGAATGCGCCCTTAGTCAGACCGGCCTGGCCCATGATCCCGGCGATCCCGGCGGCGGAGATACCGTCTTGGCGTATGCACTTCGAGGCTACACCGATGATGTGTCGTCGCGTCGCGGCCTTGTGTCCTTTCTCGAAACGCATATTCTCTCCACTCCTTCGATATCCGTTAAGCTGCGGCCGCTTCCAATAGGGCCTGGAGGTCGCGATCACGTTGCTGGGCAACTGCATTCACATGTTCGCTGCCAAACTGACTGAACAGGGATGCCGGACGATCATATCCACACGCGACACCGCCATCTTCATCCTCGCGCAGAAGGACGCGGATGGGCGCGTACAGCCCCGCCGACAATCGATGGCGGGTCATCTTGGACGCGGTGAGCGGATTTCCGATATCAAACTGGATGGATCGTCGTGTCAGCTGAGCAACAGCTAGGAGCGCGCCGTGGTCACCCTGCCCGAAAATGGTGAGCGGCGAAGATGCCTCCAACTCTCGAAGGGCGCGCTCACTTTCGCCGTATTGAATATCCCGTCATCGATGCGCCGCGCCAAGGTCGCGAGCTTGGCTCGAACGTCCTCGAAGGGCTGTGTTGAGCGGATGGTAACGTGCTCGACCGGAATGGCACGCGTTGAGTGCAGTGCATTGGACATCTGGTGATCCTCTAATCTTTTGTCGCTGTCTGCAGGCCCCCTTCGCGACGCGAAGCAACCACGACACTAGGTTGAAACGGACTTGGCACCCAAGATGCCTTCGATACCGCGGGCAAGGTTTAGAAGCCGCTGATCACTTCCTAGAGGGCCATCCAGTTCGAGCCCGATCGGCAACCCCGCGCGAGACAGGCCGACAGGAAGGCTGATACCGGGCAGTCCCACGCTGCTTGCCGACACCGTGTGGTTCGCCAGAGCGAGGTAGCTGACGTCCTGCCCCGCGATGTGGACGGTCGCCTGCTCCCCGATCGAAGGCGCCGTGCAGGGCGTGGTCGGTTGCAGAATGACCCACGCCCCATGAGCGACGAACGCCGTGTTGAGGCGACGCTGAATTTCCGGCCGACTCACGTTGAGCGCCATCTGATAGGCCTCTGCCGAGGTAGCACCTGCACCACCTGGCAATACGATGTGCTCCCACGCCTGCCGAAGCTGAGGCTTAAGGCTTTCGTAAATGGCCTCAAACGTGGTCGGAATCGCGTGGCGCCGAAGAAACTCCGAAATCGCGCCCATCGTCTCATGAGCGAAGATGCCCCATGTTGCCGTTTGGACGAGGGAATTGAAGTCGCGGCCAAGGTCCATTTCCACGACGTCGGCGCCGGCGTCCTGCAGTTGCCGCACCACCGCACGGAATCGGGACTCGACTTCGGGGTCAACCAGATCCAGGAACTGTCGCGGGGCGAAGGCGAGCCGGGCTCCCTTTAAGCCGTAGTCGCCGTCGGAGGACTCCGCAGCCTGTTCGCCAGTCACGACGTGGTCAACCAGAATGCAGTCCTCAACGCTTCGGGCAAACACGCCCGTCGTGTCGAGTGTATGGGAGATCGGAGCAACGCCGTTGCGCGGCCAACGCCCGGTGGTTGGCTTGAAGCCCACGACTCCACAGAACGATGCGGGTACCCGGATGGACCCGACGGTATCACCGCCCAAGGACGCGGGAACCAGTCCAGCAGCCACGGATGCGGCGGAGCCGCTTGAGGAGCCGCCTGACATGTGATCCCGCGCGTGCGGATTCTTCACCTGACCATAACGTGCGTTGTGACCGGTCAAGCCGTAAGACATCTCGACAAGGTTGTTCTTGCCGAAAATCAACGCGCCCGCCTCCTTAATTGCCCGGACAGCGTCGGCATCTTCGCGCGGCACAAAATGAGCCAGACCTTCGATTCCCAGACTGGTGGGTAGCCCTTTCGTCAAATAACTGTCCTTCACCCCAAGCGGCATGCCAAGGAGCGGGGCCGCCGATCCGGCCGCACGCAACTTGTCTGCGGCCCTCGCGGCCGCCAGCACCTCCGCCTCATCGATGGTGATGAAGGCGTTCAGTTCGGCAAGCGCTCGGGCGCGCTGTAAAAGAGCCGCCGTGTAGGCCTCGGAGGTGATGTCGCCGTTGCGAACCGCTGCTGCAGCGGTTGCGAGCCCAAACGAGCTGACATCTGCGGTTTGTCGCGATGAGGCAGTTGTCTTGTCGTCCACGAAATCCTCGCCAGGAGCTGTTTGGCGGCACCCGGCCGCCACCTAACGGTGGTCCAGCTCGATGCCATTACGGTCATAATATTAAATTACGATCGTAATTCAATCGGGATGGCGACCTGCTGGGGACACATGCGCGTGAAGTGCCGATGGACGGTTGCGGGCAATGATTGGTTCAGCGACTTCTGCAATGGGTCTTGGCCGTGTAAAAACGGCCTTGCAGGGCAGGCAATCTTGAAGCCAAAACTGGGCCAGCGTCAGGCCGCGATCGCGGCGATCAGCGGCCTGATCCCGAGGATATTCATTGCTCGGGTCAGATTATAGGCCAGGACCGAGAGGGCCATCTCGGCGGCTACCTTTGGGAGAGTTTTGGTCAGGAAGTGCGTCGCTCCCATGCGTGCCTTCATCGTGCCGAACGGATGCTCGACAGTCTCGCGACGAAGGCGCATAGCAAGCGGGTTCGCATCGAGCCGCTGCTGCACAGCGTCGAGCAGATCCTCGTGCTCCCATCGCGTGATCCGTCGCTCTGACCCGGGCGTGCACTGGGGTTTGATCAAACAATTCTTGCAGGCGTTGGTCCAGTAGCGCCGCAGCGTCTTGTCGGCTTCTTCGTTTGTATAGCGATACGGCAATCGCTCCCCGGCCGGACAACGATAGGCGTCTTCCTCCGGTAAATAGACAAAGTCCTGCTTACCGAAGCGTCCGTCCGACTTGGCGCCCGAAGTCATCGGCTTGGGCAGAGTTACCGTGATGCCGGCCTCGTGGCAGGCGAGGATCTCCGGGCTGCTGAAGTAGCCGCGATCGGCAACGGCCTCGAGCGTCTCAGTCTTCAGAACAGCCTTCGCCTGCCTGGCCATATTGGCAAGTTGTGCCCGATCTGAGCCGCTGTTCGTCACCTCATGCGCGATGATCAGGTGATGGTCGGTGTCGACTGCGACTTGGACATTGTAGCCGACAACGCCGGATCCGCGGCCACTGGTTGCCATCGAACGGCTATCCGGATCTGTCAGGGAGATTTGCTGATCCGGCGAAGCAAGCATCTGCTTCTCGTAGGCAGCAAGCTTGCCCATCTCCCCCTTCAGCTTCGTCAGCTTCTCGGTAAGCCTCGTCACCTTCGCCGCCAGCGCCTCGCTCGGCTCCTGTCGATCGGCCGTGTCAAGTTGGCTCAGATAGCGCGCGACGCTCTCCTCCAACTGAGCACGTCGCCGCTCCACCTTCGCGCGCGTGAAGTTCCTGTCCCGGTTGTTCACGGCCTTGAACTTGCTCCCATCGATGGCGACGCTCGCCGCCGTGAGAAGACCCATCCCGCGGCAGAGCTCGACAAAGCGCGCACAGACCTTACCCAGCCCCAGGCTGTTGTCCTTGCGGAAGTCCGCTATCGTCTTGTGATCGGGAGCAAGCCGACCCAGCAGCCACATCACCTCGATGTTGCGTCCGGCCTCTCGTTCCAGCCGCCGGCTTGACTGCACCCGGTTCAGATAGCCGTAGATGTAAAGCTTCAGGAGAACCGAGGGGTGATACGACGGCCGGCCAGTCGCTGCCGGCGTAACTCCACCGAAGCACATCTCGGCCAGATCAAGCGCATCGACAAACTCGTCGATCGCGCGAACAGGGTTGTTCTCGTCAATGAAATCATCGAGGCATTCAGGCAGCAGCGTCCGTTGCCCACGATCCGCCCCCTCAACGAAGCGCCTCATCGATTCCCCCTCAGAATCACGGGAGAATCATAACAGCGGCACTATGTTTTCACACAGCCAGGGTCATTTTCGACGGTTTCTGCGGAGATAGTCGGCTGGCTGACGTCCGCTTCCCCGTAAGCGTCCAACCGGGGCCTGCCCGGAAGCGTCGCGTCAGGCCAGACCCCTGTGATTCAAACTCCCAAACTGGGGGCTCGAATCATGCGCTACGAACTCGCCGATCATGAATGGATTGCCATCAAGCCGATGCTGCCGAACAAGCCGCGCGGCGTTCCTCGGGTTAACGACCGTCGTGTCCTCAATGGCATCTTCTGGGTCTTGCGTTCCGGAGCACCTTGGCGCGATTTGCCGGCTGCGTTCGGTCCTTACACCACTTGCTACAACCGCTTCGTTAGGTGGCGGCGAGCTGGCGTCTGGAGCCGCATCATGGACGCACTTGCGGCTGCCCATGATGCCGCTGTCCAAATGATCGACAACTCGATTGTCCGCGGCATCAACATGGGGCCTGCATCACAAGGAACGAGCGCCAATCGATGGGAAGGTCGCGCGGCGGCTTGACGAGCAAAATCCACGCGGTGGTCGATAGCAATGGTTTGCCGGTACGGTTGACGTTGAGCCCCGGCGAGGCCCACGACGTTCGACTTGCAGGACAACTGCTCTCTCGTCTGAAGCCCGGGTCAATGTTGCTTGCCGACCGTGGCTATGACGCCGACTGGATAAGAGCGCTTGCCATGAAAAAGGGGTCGTGGGCCAACATCCCGCCGAAACGCAATCGCAGCGATCCGATCTGCTTCAGCTCCTATCTAAATGATCATTGATGGCCACTCTGTGCTGGAACATCCTCATCCGTTCCTTGCGATCATGCTCCAGCGGCGGAACCGGAACGGCTTCAGAGGCGGCGCGCAAATTTCTTTACGCAAGAGGACGCGGCCGCTGTTCCCACGAGCGGCCGCGCCGCGAGGCCTCGATCCTCATTTTCTGCTTAGTTTGTATCCCGTGGTTAGTGCTGTACGCACGCCGGGTCGGTCAAACAAAAAAACAGATCGCAGATACCATTCAACGGGTCGTCCGCGCATTGAGGATATGACGTGTCGGCGACCTGCACCTTGGCAGCGACGGGTTGAGCGGCGGCTTCAGCAACACAGGCCGGCACTGCCGCCGTTGCAAGCGCGGCGGCGCTCGCAGTCACAAACAGCAATTTTTTCATTCCAGAGTCGCTCCCTTAAGATCGGCCCCAAGCCGTCCTCATGGATATATGACGTTGCCACAAGTGGTAAAATTGATTTTCTTGATCAGGCCTATCTACGGGATGGATGAGTTCGGACATCTTTGCGGGCTCGGTTATGAGCCGTTTATGGTCGGCTTCTCGCCGGCCTCTAAGCGGTCCGCATTGATCTGAGCAATCGGACAACGCGGTAACTGCATCGTCTCGGCCCAATGACTTGCACGGCTTGGAGACTGGACGCGTGCTGCCCGAGGCGGTGAGTCACATTCCTGATGAGTGCACAAGCGAACTCATTATGACGGATGCGACGACTGCGCGATCGCTGAAATTCCATTCGTTTGTTCGGCTACGCTACAGGCTACACCGCATGGCTTCGGCCCGTTCAAGTACGGCGGCATACTGCTAATTCAGCGAGACTGCATTCCTGACCAGAACTTGCCACCGAGGGCGATATTGTTGCTGAGCGCGCGGCCGACTTCGTCGCGCAGCGACGGCGGCACTGACTGCAACCATCACCTCAGACTTGCTCGAAGGTCCCGATCGCGGCTGCCCTTACAAAATCCACACGGTACTCACTGCCAACGAGAAGAATCATGGCCCAAACGAATTATCACCAAGGCGATAGCTTCTGCAGACGTAGAAGCACCAAATGACCATTCTCGGATATGCCGCGTTAGCATCCAGGATCGACATCTCATCCGCTAGTTCAACTCCTAAAGGCAGCCGGCGACCGTGGTCTACCGCGAGATGATCAGCGGTGCCGCGCCGATCGGCCACAACTCACCACGTTGATGGTAGCGCCTCCACCCCGGCGACGTGGTGCTGGTGACGAGGCTGGACCGGCTCGGCCGCAGCACGCGTCCGCTAAATGAGCTTGATCGAGCGCATCGGCAAGGCTGGTGCTGCATTCCGCTCGCTCGGCGATAGCGCTGGTCATTCACACATCGCCTAGGGAGCGACGCGGTTGCGACTGTCTTGCCGTCAGCTGAGAGCAATGTTGAAGCATTGTCGAGGGATGCTCGACGCCGGCCTTGCGCAACGACGCAGCTTACCGCAATCGCCTCGATCGGCGTCTCGCTGCCTGCCAGGGGTCCGACGATGCGTACCCACTGGCGGCGCGAGCAACTCGCTGCAGAGCGATGAATTGCCTATGTCGGCAACAACAACCGAAGCGATCGCAGGGTTCTAGCCCAGCGCGCGATCGGTCACAGTCGGGTTGCGTCTCATACCCGCGTAAGTTTAACGAACCCTCCTTCGGCCAACTTGGCTTGGTAGGTTCTTCCGTTAAGCTGGATTGTTTTGGGGGTGTTTGCGGTCGGCATGAAACCTTCTTCGCGCAACTTATCCATGAGAGCAGGTGTCGCCCATTGCTGTGGTAGCGGCGTTCCGAAGCGCCGGTTCTCCGTGAATAAGGCTCCGAAGTCCCGCCCGGCCTGCCCCAACCACTTGGTCCTCCGCAGGGTTATGAACAAGACGAACGCAATTGGAACCATCCAAACCGGCCGTGTAGCGGTGACCTTGGATTCATAGGTCATCGTCGGCTGGTCCGAATCCGGCAAGAGACCACGATGGAACAGCCGTTCGACCATTGAATCAGGTGCGATTTGCGAACCGTGGGAAAATCTTTGGGGAGCGGGTCCAGGCGATGCGGCAGACGCCGAGTACAGATCTTGCAGCGCAGATCTGCATGTCAATCTCTGCGCGCGATCCGTCGTTCTGCCTCAACTTCGACGGGTTACCAACCAGAATGAGCGGGATAGCCCGGCCAGCGCGACAAAGAACAAACGAGAGCGCGGCCTACGTGAGAATCCGGCAAGCGAGAAACGAACTATTCACCCGATCGAGAGTGCAGAACGAACAGGTCCCAGCACCTTCTGGGGGCCAGGAGGCCGATGCTGGGACCGTCGTGGCCACATCCGGGGGTAGCAAACGGACAGGCCCACCTTATTGTGCATCGTCAATTCGATTCGTCAAACCGGCCCACGGGGTGCGTTCTCGCGGAACGCCGATCACTCGGAAATCGCTTGAGATTCACCGGCTTCAGCCAGCCGAACCACTACTCAGCGCAGCCCAAGCGGCACTTCCTCGCCAGATACGCGCACTACATCCCGTGTCGAGCGAGTTGCATCGAGCCGAACTCCGCCTCAAGACGGGGATACCATGGCTGGCCGCCACCTCTGCTGAACAAGGACTTGCAGAACGCCGGCGCAAGCCTGCCGCGGTGGATCAACACGTCTTCGTGTCCCATTGCAGCTCGAGCATTCTGCCAGAGCCGATTGTAGCCGCGCTGTTCATTGGACTTCACGTGGCAAGCAGCGAACTCGGCGCCATCCAGCGTCGCCAATTGCGAGACATATACCGGCCTCTTCGTATGGATGTGCACCCACACCGGATCCGGCATCGCACCATTGCTCAGTGCCCTGGGCTGCAGCTTGATCTCGAACAGCGTGCCTGGCTCCCCCTTCAACGCACGCGGCGGATCGGCAGACGTCAACTCATCGGCCGCCCGCAGGTATTCAAGGTACTTCTGCGACGGAAAGGCGTAGGTCTTCATGCAATCCATCGTGATCGCAGCCTTCCGCGCGTTCAAAGAATTTGCCTGTCCCTGCACCTCGGACCACATCGCCTTGAGCCGGACTATTTTGTCGTGCACTTCAGGCACCTGCGCAGGCGTAAGCAGGCCACGTCGGCGAGGTTCCTTTAGCGCCGCTACACAGGCCTTGATCTCGGCGGCTTGCGTCTGCAGGCGCTTAACGACGAGATCCACGATGTGGCCGGCATCCTCGGGCTTCATTTGGCGCGTTTGCGAGACGGCGCTTTGCTGCGCTGGAAGATCGAACTGCAGCAGCTCGTCCAATCTATTGAGCAATCCGTTCAGCGCTTTCCTGGAGGGCGGAGCACGCCACATTTCCTGGCCGGCCGTTGACGATGATTCCTTTGCGCGTGCCGCCTCTTCCGGGGTCGCAAGCTTCTTGGTGCCCAGATCCGAGAGAACGATGACCTTACCTGTCGGAGCCGAAGCAGCGTCGGGCCTGGCGACCTGCGCCTCGCGTCGACCGGCCGCCGAACTCCCCTCACCTGCCGCCGGTGTGCGCTTGCTTTTCCCCTTCTTGCGCGCAGCCTGGCCCTCAGACACTGCGCCGGTATTTTCCGGTATCCAGTTGGCGGGCGGCTCGATCACGGCGGGTGTCTTTGGCTGCACCGCCAAAAACCGCGTGACGTCGTTTGCGGTGACCCAGGCAGCTTCCTCGATCTGGTCCAACAGGTCCAATGGAGTGTCCGCCCCCATTCCAGCATCCCTCAGCCCAGCGACGATGCCGTGCACCCCCGACGCAAATTCAGAAAGCCGTTCCATGACCCCTTCCAAAACGGTGCTGTGCTCCGCGTCGAGCGCCGCTCCGCGGTTGTACAGAACGGCTTCGCCCGTCGACGCGAATGCCGGAACAACATCGTTGATGAAGGTCCCGAGCAGACGCATCCGCCCGTCCTCACCGATGAGGGCGTTACTCAGCGCTGGTTCGAACGTGCTCGCCCGCGATTCGATCAGGAGCCGCGCGAGAGCGATCCGCGATTAAAGATACGTGCACTTCGTAAAAAGTGCCCAGCCGGTATGCAGGCGTAGCATCTCGGGCGTGGACCCCGGCAAGCCGGCGGTGGCCGCGCAGACGGACTGCATCCGTTCCGAGCGCAATGCCTTCTTTCCCCACCACTCCATGCAGGCCATGTAGTGCTTCGCCACGGTCGACACCGCTCGGCTTAGCTGGGCGGGCGCAGCGTTGGCTTCGCGCAGCTGCTCGAGCACGGCTGCGGCTTTCTCTCTACCCGCCTCCAGGTCGTAGACAATCGAGGTAGCCACGGCGTTGCATTGGTCCCCCGCAGCAAGAGTCTCGACTCTGACTCCGCAAGCCTGATCGTCGGAAAGAAGGCTGCGTGCCACGTCGGGAGGGAAGCTCGCATAATAGTCCAGAACTTCCGAGCCCGCCTTGACGACTTGATCAATCAGGTCCTGCGCCTCCGACCGGTTCCGCGCTTGGCCGGCCGCCGTTTTAGAAGCACCAACAAAGGCCACAAGTAGGCCGCGCATTTTTTTCTGCGCTGCTCTGACCTCGTCTCTCGTCGGGACAGCCACATCCGAAGCCGGCGGCTCGCCGACGAGCGGCGCCATTCCGTCTTGAGACCTGGAGCGCATCCGCTCCACGACGGAATCGAACGATTGCCTGGCTTCTCCGGAGACCGGTCCAGGCTCCCCGCCCGATCCCCACATGCTATCAGCTTCTGCAGGCTCAACGTGCGATTTGCCAGCTCGGCCAATGCCCGTCATATCCAATCTCCAATCGAATCGAGAATGCGCAGCCTGTCTGATTAGACAGCTTGGCTGACGGGCAGCTGACGAACAGCTCTTTCCGGGCTACACAGAAAACGGCCGGATCACCGTGGGCTCCGGTTCATCGAGGCTGCCAGTGCTGCAACAGGCAGCGATGCAGCGGATGAGCGCATCAAATCGGGGATCATCCGCTGCAGTGCATGACCGCACCGTAACGTTGCTTCGGCGTGATCCCGCCAAGATCCATACTGACAAGCCGCGGCAGATGCGACGGGGCAAGACACTATCCAGCGTCGCGTTCGTCTGCACGGACTTGGCGGGCTATCTCGAATAGCGGAGAGCCGCCACGAGAATGCCAGCATCTTGAAACGGCTTGATCATTGCGGCGAGGTGCATCCCCCGACTTTGTCGAGGGGGAGAGACCTTCGGCCGCCGTACGTCCCATCATCGAGGAGGAGATACGAGTCTTAAATCCAAGAACCTGCACACCCACGGTCGCACACAATTTAAATAGGTCTAAATCTTCGATCAAAATCGCATTATCTGTATTCACCTTCGGATCGAGCAGAACCCATATTGAGGGACTACCTCGCAGCTCCCGCTCATCCGAGCCCGCTGAGCAACGCTCATAAAAAAATGGCAACGACCGTGCCAAGCGCACCGAGCGTCAACCCGACCAGCGAACCGGCCGTCGGCACATCACGAAAAAGTATAAAGGCGAGAACTGGCTCCACGACCAGAATAGCTCCGACTGAAATCGCGACGATGATCCAGATATTCTTGAGATGCATGTAGCCCAGCGCGTATCCGAAGACGAGCAGGACGCCACCGACGGATATCAGCACAAACATCGGCAGGAGCATTGTGACATCCCCGCCGGCCTTGCCAAACTGCCTTGAGGCAATCAACTCCGCGATTATCGAAAGCGCTTCTCCAACGAAAATCGCGGCCACTGCTACAATCTTCACTGTCAAGCTCATCGGCCCTTGATTCCAACTATCCAAGTCAGCGCCGCAGATGAACACTCGGAGGTATCGGTGATCTTGCCTCTTGGAGGTGCCAGTGGATTATGCGTCGCTACTTATCGCTGCTCGCAGGCGTCTCAAAGCCTGCCCAATTGCAGACCGGATCTCAACATGCAGCGATTGTTTCGCGCCGACCAAGCCGCACCCCGGGGCCGGTCGCCAGATTCGAGGGATCGAAGCCTAGGCTGCAATCCGCACAGGAAGAGCGGAATAACCGTGCACAAAGTTCGACGCAATTCGCTCGGGTTCGCCGACAACCTCGACTTCCAGTCGTGCCTTCAAAATCTCCTCCCAGAGGATTTTCAGCTGCAGCTCCGCAAGATGTCGACCAACGCAGCGATGGATCCCAAATCCGAACGAAAGATGTTGCCGCACGTTCCTGCGGTCGATGACGAAGCGCTCGGCATTCTCGATGACTTCATCGTCGCGGTTTCCTGAGATGTACCACATGACGACCTTGTCGCCCTTCCTGACTTGTTTCCCACCGACGATGGTATCGGCCGCGGCGTTGCGGCGCATATGTGCGATGGGCGTTTGATAACGAATAATCTCGGACACGGCGCTCGAGACAAGTTTCGGATTATCGCGTAGCTTTCGCAGCTCGGAGGGGTGCTGGTTCATGAACAGGAGGCCGCCGGTAATCGAATTGCGCGTGGTGTCATTCCCACCGACGATCAGCAGAATCAGATTTCCAAGAAACTCACTCGGCTCCACGTGTCGAGTTGCAGGCGAGTGCGCCATCATGGAAATCAGGTCCATCCGTGGCTCGGCATTGATGCGCTCGTTCCAAAGGCCTGTGAAATAATCCAGGCACTCGGACAAGATCGCACTTCGCTTGTCCCAGCTATCGATCGGCTGGCCAGTTCTGGGCATTGCAACAGCTACGTCCGACCAATAGGTCAGCAGACGCCGATCCTCAAATGGAAAGTCGAATAGCGTGGCAAGCATCTGCGTCGTCAATTCGATGGAGACCCTATCCACCCAATTGAAGTCATCGTTGCGCGGCAAGCCGTCCAGAATCGTCCTGACGCGACGACGGATCAAGCTCTCGAGTTTCGTCAAGTTTTCCGGCGCGACTATCGGACTTACAGTATCACGCTGCTCGCGATGCTTAGGCGGACCCATCTTGATGAAACTCTGCGTCCAGTGCCTGTCAGGCACGTCGACAATAGTGACGCCTTGCTCCGACGAGAATATCTTGTGATTAGTATCTACCTCTACGATATCGCGGTATTTCGTTATGGACCAATATGGACCATAGGGGCTATCCTGGCAGTAGTGAACGGGATCTTCCCTTCGCAGCCGCTCGAAATAACCCCATATGCTATCATCTTGAAAGCGCTTGGCTTCGCTTACGTCCAGATTGCTCAGCGGGATCTTAAACGCGCCGTCGGTTCTGTAGTCTACCAATTGCGTTATCACGATCGCCTCCGCAGATTTTGCTCTCTTGAGAGCTTGCGGATCCACAGGTCGCGATCCATCGTTTCGAGCTGCCGTGACGTTTTGTTGCGAGCGGATCGTCGCCCCAACAGAGTATCCTAAAGCGCGGGCAGTCACCCCTACCAGTTCCGGCAGGTAAGGATGGCGTTGACTTTCTAACGCGATTTGCCCCAGTGGATTGATGAGAACAATCCTCGCTACACAGGCGTCGCCCAATGCCAGCTAGATCGCTGCTCGCGCCACCGAACAGCGCAATGTGAGCCACCTTCCAGCTTCTTTAGGTGCCAGATACGACGTTTTCGGCTCCCCGCGGCCGCATATTGGCCGCGGGATCGTGCGGTGACCACGACCCACGCTGATCGTCGTCGACGAAATCAGTTAGCACCGCTCCGCCGAGAAAGGCCAATTTGGTTCTCAACATGGCAACAACCGTGCTTCATTCATCATCCTGACCAGCAACTTGCCATCTAACGGGAATAGGAACTATCGCCGCCAAGAGCTTGCGATGCTCGACCGCTTGTCCATCGCATTGATGGCGCCCAAACAGTTCGCGAGCGCAATCGCTTGCGCGACAAATAGAAAGATGTTTCAGAACCTGCGCTGCCATCGGAAAGCCTTAGGATGTGCCGTTTGGGCGGATCCGGCGCCGGTTCCGCATCGCTACGGCTGCGGAAGCATCTCCGCAGACCATTCTAGCGAGAACACCGAGCCCAGCATCTGGCGTGGCGCTGACTCGGAACGAAGATGTAAGTAATAGCCAGCGGTGCTACGCGACGGTCAACGCATAGAGAGCCGAGTTGGCACACCAGGCCTATCCAAGCTTCGGTAGGCGTGGCCGAGCTCGGAGCATTGTTAGCGACGAGATAGGAGCTTGGTCTAGGTCATTTCGCCAACCTGCATATCCTGTATTTGCAATCCGTGAGGAGCAAAGCAAGCGGCTGCTCATCGAACGCTGCGCTCCCTCTCGCAATTTCTTGCTCCGGCGCCTGAAAGGACCAGACAGATGACGGCATATCCCATGGTGTTACAAAACTTACGCGCTGCCAATCCTGGTCGCCGGGTATTGGAGATAACGACGACCGCAGGATGCATCGTCCGGTGTACTTATTGCCACCAAGACAAGTTCGCTGATCGGCAAAGACCCGTGTCTCAAGCGAAGTACCTAGGTCTTCAGGATTTCGAGCGGTGTCTTGCACGCGTGCCGAGGACTACCGAGATCAGTTTTGCCGGCTACTCGGAGCCTTGGCTCCATCCGAAATGCACCAGGATGGTTGAGCATGCTTACGCACGTGGGCATCAGATCCGAATTTTCACGACTCTCGTCGGAATGAACGGGAGTGACATTCGGCGCTTGCAAATGCTGCAGTTCAGGGCTTTCATCGTCCACGTTCCTGATGACGGCACTTATATGAACAGCCGGCTCGTCGGAAAGTCCTATCTCAATGTCATGCGCCGACTCGTCGAGGCGAACATTCCCTCGATTCGATTCGTTGTCCTGGGCAAAGTCCATCCGGACCTCGCCGACACCATTCCCGCAAAAGCGCTGCAGCGCTTGCGTCCGCTGAGTAACAGCCGAGGACGTCTAGAGTCGAATATCATCAAACCGCGACAGCCCGTCGTCGGACCCTTGACGTGTATTGGCAAACAACAACATCGGAATGTCCTTCTACCAAACGGCGACGTTACTCTGTGCGGGATGGATTTTGAGCGGCGTCATGTCCTGGGCAATCTTTTGCGCGACGAATACGCATATCTCTTCGAAAGCCCAATTTTTCACGAAATCGCCGATCGCATGAACGGAATGGATGGTTTTCTGCTCTGCAGGATGTGCGAGTTTGCTCACCCGCAGACGTCGGGATGTTATATGGATGCCGACCAACAGACGTGACGGCCGGCCTGCACGAGTGTGGATGTCAAGATTCTCTCTGAAGAACGCGACCGATGCCAATTCGCTCGCCACGTGCCGGGAACGGCCAAACCGATGGAAACCGCCGGATCGGATATGCGATTGACACGAGGCGGATCAGAGCCGCGCCTCAGTGAGGTGAACCAGTTGAGAGCCTGCGCTGTAGAGGGCCTCACGGGCGGCACGAAACCGCCGATATTCAACCGGCGCAGCTGGAAGTGGTAGGTCCTCTTCCGCAAGGCGGCCGAGAACGTAGGACGCCAACACCCGGCCGAGGACGGTCCCAGGTGCAATCCCGCGCCCGTTGTAACCGCCGAAGGACACGAGGTTACGGTCGAGCTTGTGAAAGCGCGGCAGGTGGTCGGAAGTCATCCCGATCATCCCGAACCAGCCGGCTTCGAACTCGACGTCGCCGAGCTGCGGAAACAGCCTACGTAGCGACCTGACCGCCCAGGCTCGGTGAACCAAGGTGCCGATACCCTCTAGAGCGCCAACGCTGCCGAACACCAGACGGCCGGACTGATCGAAGCGAAACGAGGAAAGGACCTCGTGGGTGTCCCATGCCCCTTGTCGTTCGGGCAAGATTGAGGTCCTGAGACGATCTGGTAAGGGCCGCGTTGCCAAATTGAAGTAAGGTAGACGGATCTGCTCTCGCTGAATCCGCAACCAAGGTCTTTTGCCGTAGGCGTCGGTAGCGACGATTACCCACTCAGCACACACAGATCCCATTGCCGTGCCGACCCTCCAGCGCAACCCCATTTCGTGGACTGTGAGGACTTCAGTCTGCGCGAATATCCTCGCGCCCGCCGCAAGCGCAACGCGCGCCAGGCCGCGCGCATAGGCCAGTGGCTGTATTGTACCGGCGCGCGTATCGAGCAGCGCGCCGGTATAGTTGCCACCGCCAATCTTTCTGCGCGTCTCCTTCGCATCAAGCACCGCGACCGGAGCGCCGCGTTTCTGCCACTGTTCGGCACGAATCTGGATTTCCTCCAAGCCCCTGCGGCCGACCGCGCAATGCAGGGTCCCCGCGCGCTCAACTTCACAGTCGATCCCATATCTCTCGATCAGTGCAAAAACCTCCTGCGGTCCTCCACCCAGTAATTCGATGAGCCGCTCTCCAAACGGGGAGCCGAGCGTGTCTGAGAGCGTGTCGGGCATGACCCACATACCCGCATTGACGAGCCCGACGTTGCGCCCGGAACCACCGAATCCAATTTCGGATGCCTCCAGCAGAATGACGCGCACGCCGCCCTCCGCGAGGCGGATAGCCGCAGAGAGTCCAGTATATCCACCGCCAATCACAACGACATCGGCTTGCAAATCACCCACGAGAGGACCGGTATACGGCGGCGCCGGCGCCGTGAGCTCCCATAAGCCGTGCGACTTGCGATTGCCTTGCATCCGACGAACTCGTTCTGCAACGCATCAAACTCGGCCGGCGGTCTTCGCTATCGAACTACCGATCCGAACGAGTCGTGAACCGGTACTTTAGCAGTTTGACCAGCAGCAGCGCTTGGCGGGATCCAGGAGCCGAAGAGGCTTCATCGAATCGTGAGCTCCCAGATGATCCGGATATGCCCGCCATGAATCGATGGTCGGAAAATATGCATATTTCTAACACGCAGGTTACTATTATCGATCAAGTTCAAGACGCGCCCAATATCTCCCTGATCAGAAAAGACGACATACATCAGGCCGTTGGCGTTGAGCCAATTATGCGCTCCGCCGAGAGCTGAGGCCATGGCGCTGTGATCTTCGTCAAAGCAGGAGCGCTCCAAATCGTCCCTTGCTTTTCGGTTCCAGTACGGGGCGGCAAACAAAATACGGTCGAACTTTTCTTCAGGCTGCAGCGCAGAATAGATGTCACTGAGGCGCGCTTCTGCCTGCTTGGAATGACCTAACCGCTCGATGTTTAACTTTGTGGTGAGAACGGCTTGCGGATTGATATCGAGAGCCACCAGGTGTTCTGCCCCAGCGCGAAGTGCCGCCAGCCCCAGGACGCCTGATCCGCATCCCAAATCCAATACTGTTGCTCCAGATTGGATGTGCCACTTCGATATCAAGGCGTCGGGAGCGTGACTTAGGCGTGGCGACAGAACGCCGGGGAGAATGTGCAAGAGCATACCGCACACTTCCACGTCGTGCGGGTGTTCGCATGACCGCAGATCCGCGATCATAGCGTCTACATCGGTCGTTTGGCGCCGCGCCGATATGGCTTTGGGGGCAGTCATTCAAATCTCCAGTTCCCTGGCGCGCGCTTTGCCTCATCGTCCTGCCATCCAATCGATGGAACGCCCTATTGAGCAAGTGCGCCTGCTGTTGCACTGTACAGGGCCTACCGGTTTAAAGAGTTTCGGGCAGGTTTGTCCCAACGTGTCTGAATGCGCTTTGCGCCTTCGCCGACTGTCATTGCCTCTCAATAAGCAACGGCCGTGCCATCGGAATTCAAAGCGCTCGGCTTCTGATTTTCCTTGGAGAACGACTGCCGGCAGCTCTGATGTTCTGCCGCCCCGACGATTGTCTCCGGCGGTGTCGGACTCCGAACACGTATGACCAAGTTGGCGTACGAATGGCTTCGTGTTGCGGCTATTCTCGCAGCTATTCTCACGGCAGGTTGACCGGAAATCAGAAGTTGCGACCTGGAAACTTCGACGAGAGCTCGTCAGGAATAGACAAGATTTCGCACAATTCACGATTTGATGCCGCCCCAATGGCTATCTAGCTGATTTAAGAAAAAGCGATATTTCACCCTGCGCTTGCCTCCGACGATCGAAAACTCGCCGACGCCATACCGGCCTTCGCCATCATAGCGCCGATCGCCTGAATCGAGATAAGGAGGCGATCATCAATGGAGCGGCATACCCTTGTTGCAGCTCAACTCCTCAACCCGCGCCCACTTTTATCACAATCCCCTCTTTGTGTCTGCGATCCGCGCTGCAGCGCCTCGGAGCAGACACTTTCCGGACCTCGTTCACTCTACCTGACGGGAAGTCACGTCAGGTTTTGGAAAGTTAACATCAGTAGCGAGGAACCACAGAGCTATGCTGGCGGACGAGATCATGGACCGATTGAGCACTATCAACCAAGCTGATCATGATTCGGCTGCATCCAATGCGGCCGCGGAACAACCGCAACAGCCGCAAGCGGAGTTCGAGCAGCACCTGCTGGACGCGCCAGGGGCCGACCCCATATATTCCCATAGAGAGCTTTATGATGTCACCGAGGAGGACGATCGCCTCATCCAGGCGGCATCCGGCGCTGCTCTCAAGCGAGATTTACCGCCGAGGCCTACCACCGTCAGTATTTATGATCGTCGGCTTCGCAAATTGGCTGAAGCGCTGAAGCAGGATGGCAAATCAATTTCTGGCCTCGATGACAATGCGTTGCTCGGACACGCTAGAAAGCTGCTGCCGAACGACAAGGTGATCGCCCCGCATTGTCAATGGTCAGTCGGTACCGCGAGCCTGACGCAGACGCTCTCCCCCTCAGAACACATTATCGTCCTTCCAGGGAAGATGAGCGTCTCATCAGGGAGGCTGCCGAGGCACGTTTTGGTCGACAGATCGGCGAGAAAAAGGCCGGGGGCTATGCGAGCGGGCTGCGGAAGTTGGCGGTAGCGCTCCGCCCGTCGTCCATTGCCAAGCTCAGCGATGACAAACTGCTCGGCCACGCAGTCCGTTTGTTTCGAAATGACAAGACGCTCATCGCCGCCTTGAACGCTCTCCGCGACTATCGCGCGATCGTCGGGCGGGGTAATTTGGGCGCAGAAGGAGGCAGTTCGCGGCAGGTCATTCAACCGCCCTCTCCTTTGCCCATGCGGCCGGTCGATGAACAGCGCTTGGGGAGCGCTGCGGATCGCGACGCCTCACTACCGGCTGATGGTTTCAATACTCTGCAGGTTTGGCACGAGCCAAGTTTAGCCCCTCATTCTCCGATACATAGTGTGGCCCAGGATGAGCTTTTCGATACCGCGGAGCAGAGCAGCGAGCTTTCAGCTCCTGGCTTCGATGCACCATTGCTTTCGCAGCAAATGCGTTCAGCGACTTCATCGCCCGCGCCAAGTTTCACTCAGGAAGAACTTTTCGATGCCGTGACCGGTTGGCAACGAATGCACTCGGCGACTTCATCGCCCGTGCAAAGTTTCCTCCAGGAAGAGCTTTTCGATGCCGTGACCTGGCGACCCAGCCCGCGGCCGAATTTCGTCCCTGAAAACTATTTTGGACGGATGATGGACCAAGGCGCTGCGGCCCAGACCACTTGAGCGGACGTCCTTTCCAGCCAGCGACAGCTTTGATGCTTCTTTGGCCGTTCCCGAGGACTTCTCCCACGGCACCCAGCCTGCGCCGGATATGATGCGCTCCAAGCTGGGTCGATGGGGTCTGTTGCCCGATGCAGCACAGTGGGTAAAGACCTACGATATTCGCGGTGAAGGCTATACGGGCGTGTTGGGACCGCGAGGGCCCAATGATGTTCAGCTCATCCATCTGCGGTCTCCCGCTGTCGGCGATACGTTCGATGTGTCGTTTGCCGTTCCCAAGGACTTCTCGCATCGCACCCAGCTGGCTCCTGACATGATGCTATCCACGTTGGGCAAGTGGGACTTCTTGCCTGTTGCGGAATATCCGGTCATGAACTACGAGATCGGCGGCGAACGCTACACGGCCATGTTGGGACCGGGAGGACCCAACGACGTTCAACTCATTCACCACCCTCGGCCCGCTTTGCTGGGCGAAGCGACGCGTGCGGTGGGGAGGGCTTCCCCGGGTATCGACGTCGGTCCTGCGCCAGGGTTTGATGCACCCGCACCTTTCGAATGGCGCGAGGACGCCCCTTCGGCGCTGGCGCCAAACCGTACACAGCCGAAAGCCTACCTGGAGGCCGCGTTCTTCTCTTCCATCGGCCGCTATTTGGCTAAACAAGGGGCTCGTCGGCGATGTATCTATCACGTTGTCGTCGCATTCGGCAGCGACGGCACTTTCAGCCGAGCAGACCCGAGAACCATCGGGATACAAGATGCGAACGCGCTACAAGACCATGGCTTGGCCGACGATCAAACGTGAATCATCACCGGCCGGTGGACCATTCGGATTGGAAAGAATGTCTCACTAGGGTCGCGGACAAGGATGCGAACGTACTTTGGCGACCCGGTTTTTGGTTTGATGAGGGCCCTTGGCTCCTGATCATACCAGCATAGCCGGCACTGGCGATCCTCCGATCACAAAGATCCGATGAGGATCGTCAGCCCTCATATGGCGCCTTTGAGCGAACTGGCGCACCTTCGTGCAACTCGGACGCCCAGACGAAAGACGGTCAGAGACAATCCGGCCGTCTTCACGATCTATATTATCGTGCCATGCTCGGTGAAGCATCCACGCGGTTAAGGAAACAGCTTCGAAGTGGGGTCCTGCGCCGTGCTCTTCTTACCAGATGAACTTCGCGCCATCAGGCAGGTCGCAGATGAATTCGCCCTGGTGCACAAGTTCGGTGGTCCCGACGACAAGCTTCGAGGCCCGCACCGTGAGCTTGCCTTCGCGGCTGAGGCTATGGCGGATGTACTCGGTGACGGCATGTCCCGCGCTGTCCACCGTTTGGTGCGCATTGGCGAAGCTGATGCCGTTCTGGGGCGTCACCCTGAAGGCATTGATGACCAGACCGGCCTGCGTCGCCGACGCAGGCTTGCTACCCTCCGCGTTGGCACAGCGGCTCATGTCCAGGATGAGCTTCACGTTCTTTCCGGTCTGCAGGGCATTGAGCACCTCCGTGTATTTTGGCGAAGGCTCGTCGGCTCTCGCCATCGTGCTCATGCTTGCGGCCGAAAGCAGGGACAACAGGATCGTCAGCCCTTTGCCAGTACACTTCATATGCTCATCTCCCTCGATAAGTACCAAAGATCGCACGCTGCAAGACGTCGTCCTCGCAAGCCGTTTGGCGGATTCCAGACATCAAGCACGCCGCGCCCTGCGACAAAAACAACCTGTCGCGACCAAGCACAAGTGGTTGTGACGGCCATTCCGACGTCACAACCTCGTAGGTCAGGTTTACTAAAGTGGCCTGAGCTCGTACGACATCGCTGGAACGATTCGATCGACCGCCGGCCGCCTAGAACTACAAACGGCAACCGGTCGCGCCAATCCAACGGAGGCCGATATGACCGAGCGGCCCCAAATGCGCCTAAGCGGGCGATTTCCGAAAGAAGACTTCGACCAACCGCATCTGCCAGCTTGTCCACGTTGAGACCTGGTAGGACTCTCTGCCCGCGGGGATGGCCGACAATGGGTGGCTGGGCGAACAAGCTCAGTCAAGACACCCGATCTCGCCCTCGTCGAAAACAGGAACGCCAGATGGCACAAAGCAGTGTCGACTTCAAATATATCGCTTTGCGTGGCTTCTGTCTGGCTGACCGCTCACCTCACTGAACTGAATTCATCCGGCACCCCTCAAACGGATACTGGCTTCCTTCCTGGTCCGTCAGCTTCTCGAAAGCTGCACCTGCAAAACTCCATGCCAACGGCCGGCACTCGAGGGGAGATGGAAGAAGAATGAATGTTGATCCACGGAATCCCGCAGATACTCCCTTTGAGGCTCACGGCGTCCTGAAGCAGCCGCACCGCGTGGACCGGCAGCCAGACGAGCTGAGCGCACACACCGACGCGCCGGCACACAGGTCCTAGCATCAAGCAAGCTTTGAGCAGCAGCTAGATGACTTGAGGTCCGACGCGTGGTGCCCATTTCGACCTGCCCTTCCAAATTGATCTTTGACGTCACTCATTCGGGCGGGCTTCGGCTATTGCCTGACATCGATCCGGTCGCCGCGTTCGTGCCCGAGACCGAACCCGTGTCGTGAGCCGGAGAACGCCTTCGGCGAAATACGGGACGCGCGTTTTGAAGACCGTCAAGCGCAGTAAACGCCGCATCAAACACGGCAAGCCGCGCAGCCGCTCTACGCCTATCCGCCTTTTGAATGCGTTCCATCAAAACAATTGATTTTGCCGATCCTGCATGAAGCCCCCATAGTCGGTTGCGATCTTTGGAGGCAGCATTCAGGAATGTGGTGTGACAATCGATTCTCTGTCCAATCCCTTGCCGGTCAATTCCACTTCGGCAATCGCGCGTCTGCATCCAGAAGATCACGCGCCAGATCAACGCTTCTTGCGGCCAGCCAAAGTCAGCCTGCCAATCGCCACGTGTGAGGCGATCCGGCAATCGCACGCTTACGCGCGCAACGGCTTCGCCCTTAACGCGCAGCAAGTATGGCTGCCTCATGCCATCGTTGCAGGTCAGACTGCGCGTCATAGAATTTGGAGAGACGAGATGCTCACGACGTTGGAGAAAGTAAGACCGACAGAGATCCTCAAAGCTGTGACCGTGTCCAGACTGCCTCGCTGTCGCCTCAAGACGCGCACAAGTTTGAGGGTACGTTGTAACCAATTGTTAAAGACACTTGAATCTCACCCAACGTCAGATTGTAGGATTTCCGACAACCTCGCGACACACAACCGCGCTCGCGCGAACACTTCCCGACAGGTAGCAAGAATTGCGAACGTCTCTCAAACTCAACGCCACACCACTTCGCTCGGTCACACGGATCGATCACTCCTGTCGACGGCGTGTTCTCAACACCGCTTACGTGCAGCGCGAAGGAATCAGTGCGACCCCTGTTGCAGCCGGATCAGGATCTAGCATTCGGGCCGAAAGCAGGCTCTGTTTACCTCGCACTGTCCGTGCACCACGCAACCAAAAACTCGAGCTTCGATCATTCCGCCGCCGCTCATCCAAGATGAGATGCAGCTGGCGCAATGACCTCGATCAGAGGCGTCCTAACCCCGACAAGCAGCGCCCCTATCTGCCCCTCATTCACGACTTGTCGATGGGGCGCAGCATTGGACGCGGCAAAACATCGGGATCGTTGGCGCCCTGCATGTCTATCACCGGCTAGGGAGCGGTTTTCTCAGTAGTCGGAAGGCACATCGATCTGTTCGTCGTACATCGCTGCGCCGGAGGCATCGTCCAGATGCGTGGCCTGAAATTGTCATTCACGCGGAACACCTTGCCTCATCGGGACTTGGCGACGCCACAGGCTCGACAGCATAGCAAGATTGACCGCGGGGCCGGGGCAAGGTGGAAGTGGTGGGGAGTTCCAACAATGTCGGTTTCGCCAGGCTGTTCAGCCACAAATCCATCGGCTCGCTCCTGGGTATTGGCTTCGATTGCGCGCTCTAACGCCATCACGATCGAAGACGGCTACTCAGTGCGTGCAGACATCTCTGCGATCAATGCTCAGATCCGCCAATCTGCTGCAACCGCTTGCGGCCTCGTGAATGATTTTGCATCTCTTCCCGGCATAAAGGGCCCGCTCGGCATCGCCGGCGACGTATGCAGTCACCGTCGGGTCATCGCATTTTTCAATCTCATGATAAGTATGTCACCGGGATTGATCGCCCGCCACCACGCTCCGCTTCGTCGCTGCCGCACTTTGGCGCTCACGCCAAGGCGGACGTCTGTCAGTTTCGTCGAACCTCTTGGTCAACCGTGACGCGCTTAAGGTCTTGGCGTGTATGGACGAGAGGCGATGAAATGCGAATTCTCCTGGTTGATCATCATGCGGACTTTGCCCGTGCTGTGAAGGAAGCGCTCCCCTATTGCGGGTTCGCAGTTGACGTGACACGCACGCTGGATGAGGCGGCGGCCGCGCTGGATTGCGCCAACTATCACATTCTTTTGCTCGAATTGGTTCTGCCCGATGGAGACGGCTTGGATTGGCTGAAGCAGCTGCGGCGCGAGGGACGCTCGATGCCGGCCATTATGATGAGCAGTCTCAACGATCTCGGCCGGCGGATTGCGATCTTCAATGCGGGCGCGGACGATTTCCTCCCCAAACCCGTATCGACCGAGGAACTCATCGCACGCATGCGGGCCATTCTGCGGCGGTCGACGCAAATGACGGCGCCGCTCGTGACATTCGGCAATCTGCACTTCGACCCCATTGCGAGGCAAGTCGCGGTCGGTGGTCGGATACTGAAGATTGCCCGCCGCGAAGTGTGCATTCTTGAACATTTGCTCAACCGTGCCGGCCGCACCGTGCCGCGCGCATCACTGGAGGACAGCCTGTACGCGTTCGACGATGAGGTCTCGACCAATGCGCTGGAAGTCGGGATCTATCGCCTGCGCACGCATTTGAGCCAGTCGGGTGCGACGCTCAGGATCAAGACCGCGCGCGGCGTCGGTTACACCCTTGAACTCATTGAGGCAGCCTCGGCTGCCTGATTAAATCGAACTCGAAAGCAACAATCCCTTGAAGGTCATTTACAATGCTGCCGGCACCGATGAGCCGTCGATGGTCGCCAGCGCGTCGCGCTCTGCCGGTTTATCTCGCCTCTGCTACGTCCTGTGCGGATTTGCTATGCTGTTTTCATCTGCTGCGGCAGCCGAGATCAAGCGGGATGGCAAAGGAGAACCGCCACGCGCGGCGCCGGGCGGCACCTCCGGCACGCTGAACCTGACTTCTTCACAGGGCAAGACAGTTCATCTGACCGCTGCGGCGACCAGCATCTTTGTTGCTGACCCGACGATTGCGGATTATCAGGCACCGTCGAACACGACGATCTTCGTGTTTGGCAAGAAATCCGGACGGACCAGCCTCTTTGCCCTGAACGAAAACGGCGAGGCTCTCGCCGAGCTGCGCGTGGTCGTTACACAGCCGATCGAGGACCTGCGAGCAACGCTTCGAGCCGAGGTTGGCGACTATCCGATCCACGTGAGCTATACCCCACGCGGCGCTATCCTAAGCGGTACGGCGCCCAATGCCGAAGTCGTCGAGACCGCCAAGAAAGTTACCGAGCAGTTTCTTGGGGCCGGGTCACTGGTCGTCAACAAGATCCAGGTCGCCGGGTCGTTGCAGGTGAATCTCAGCGTACGGGTCGCAGAAGTCTCCCGCAGCGCCGTCAAGGATCTCAATATCCATTTCACCGCATCCAGCCCGAACGGCGCTTTTCTGATCAGCGGCAAAGATGGCGGGTCTGGCGCCGCCGGCGGCGGCGGCACGATCGGTATCGGGTTCAGCGCCGGCAATACCAATCTCAGCGCTGTTCTCGACGCGCTCGCCAGCGAACACCTCGCCTCGATCCTGGCTGAGCCGAATCTGACGGCGATGTCCGGCGAGTCCGCAAGCTTCCTGGCCGGCGGCGAATTCCCCATTCCTGTGATGCAGGATAATCGGCAGGTTTCGGTCCAATTCCGCCAGTTCGGCGTGAGCCTCGAATTCGTTCCGACGGTTCTCAACAATAATCAGATCAATGTCCGTGTGAAGCCCGAAGTCAGCGAGCTGTCGAGCGAGGGCCAAGTCAAGATCAATGGCATGGAAGTCCCTGCCCTCTCGACGCGGCGGGCCAGCACCGTGGTCGAGCTCGCCAGCGGTCAGAGCTTTGCAATCGGCGGCCTGATCAGGCGCAACTTCAACAACGACATCGGCGAATTTCCCTGGCTCGGCGACGTGCCGATCCTCGGCGCGCTGTTTCGCTCCTCATCGTTTCAAAAGCGCGAAACCGAGCTTGTCATTATTGTCACGCCTTACATCGTGCGGCCCGGATCGAACCCGAGCCGGATGAGTGCGCCGAACGATCGCATCGCACCGCCGTCGGACGCGGGCCGCATTTTGACGAATACGCTGGCGCGACCGCCAAAAGACCGCGATGCGCCCCGCACCAGCGCACCAGGATTGACCGGCAGCGCCGGCTTTATCATCGAATGAGGATCGTCAAATGACCTTGCGACGTCTGTGCCATTTGATCGTTATGGCGGCAACATTAGGTGGATGCGCAAATAGCGCTTCGGTCCGTTCCGAGCCGGCTGAGCAAGCGATCCAGGTGGAGCAGAAGAGCAGCGTCTTGTTCCTGCAGAGCCTTCGTGGCTCCGAAAGGCATCGGCTGCGGAGCTTCATTGCGAGTGCCAGTGGCGGCCGGCGGGATGCACTCCATGTCGATGTCACCGGCTCTCCCCGGCTCATTGCACAAGTGGCCCACGAGGCCCGTGCCATGGGCATTGCCCCCTATAACATCCGCCTTGCTGCCTCCCCGCTCGATCTGCCCGCCCGGTTCGGGGTGCGGATCGAGGCCATCACCTTTGAAGCCCATCCTCCTATCTGTCCATCGCTTTCCATCGTCGGGCCTGCAGTAAACGATAATTCATTCGATCCGACCCTTGGCTGCTCGACCAGAAACAATCTGGCAGTCATGGTCAACGATCCGCTCGACTTGCTGGACAATCGATCTGTCATAATAAGTAGTGGCGATCGCGCCGCCATTCCTGTTGCCAGCCACGGCAGCTTTGCCCCGCCCAACAAGAGCAAAGGGGAAGATGGAGCGAGCAACAGGGCAACGGAAGCCCCCGCGGCGGCGACGAGTGACGTACAGCCCCCTCGATGAGGGGCTGCCACCTAGCGCCACCGTCAAGATGATCCAGCGTTTTTTCCGTCCCGATTGATTGCGGAACGGGGCTCTAAATTTTCGGTCTGGCGCGTTTCTTCACGCGAATCGGGACCCGCTTCGCCCGCAAGCACTCTAGACCAGCCCGCCAGCGTGAAGCGCTTTTGCGACCGCCTCGAAATATTGCGAAGGAACCGGGTTGCCGAGCTTTGCTGTGCCGAGCAGCTGTCGCGCCAGGACGTCGTCATCCACAATCTTGAGGACCAGCGCGCGCGCCTCGCCAAGCAGTTTGGAAGCAGTTTCGCCCTCGCCACGGCAGACCAGGACAGGCACACCGGTTTCGCCGCGAACATACCTCAACCCAACCAGGGTTGTGGATCCCCTTAGGATCAGGTTGGCGCGATGGACGCCAAGCGGAGCCTCGTTCGCGGACTCCTGGCGCAGACGCCGGTGTTCACGCTTCACCTGCGGGTTGCCTTGCTGTTCCTTGTTCTCGCGCTTGGCCTCGGTTTCGGTCATGCGCATCTCCTGCAGGAACAACCAGCGCTGGATCAGAAGATCAGTCAATCCGCCGACGAGAAACGCCCCGCCAGCAATCCCGGCCAGCAGCTTGACCTCGGTGAAGACTAGTCCGAGACAGCCCATGCCACAGACCGGCAAGTACACCAGCGCTTTCCAGCTAGCGGTCACGGTGAAGAAAAAGCACGTCCCGAGGAGCACCGCCTTAACCAAGGTCTTGCCAAGCTCGATGGCCGATCGTTTCGATGCGATCCGCGTCAAGCCCTTGATGGGATCCAGTTTCTCAAGCTTCGGTTTGAGTGGCTCCAAAGCAATCATGAAGCCGCCATTGGCCAGAACATTTGCCAGAAGGGCAGCTGCCACGGCAGCCGCGAGTAAAGGCCCGACCGCTGCAATCGAGAGTTCCAATAGGCCGCGGAGCGCCTGCGGAACGGCGCTCGTGAAAGGCTGCTCCTGCAGTTTGTCGATCAGCCGGACCGTTTCATGCCACTTGTCTTCGATCGCTCCCGCTCTCCACCATAGACAGGAAAGACCGGCGCAGGCGCTGACCCCGCTCACCAAATCCGAACTGCGCGCGCTCTGCCCTTTCTTGCGTGCATCGCGCAGCTTCTTGGGCGTCGGAGGAAGCTTTTTCTCCTCGCTCGTGCCGCTCATTTCAAGAGCTTCTTGAAATGCTCGAGCACGTTGTTCGACGTCAGGATTTCAGCTCCCGCATATTCGAGGAGATAGACGGTGTAGCTGACCATGATGACGCCGAAGGCGACATTCTTGATCGTAGGCGAAAGATCGTTCAGCTTGAGCTGCGATGCAAAGCGGCCGAGCATCATGACCGACACGTCGATCAACAGCAGCAGGGCCAGCACCGGCCCGGCGACCAATAGCGTCGTCAGCATGATATGATCGAGAAGGCTGAGGCATTCCATTGCCCCTTGTGCCGTGACCGCAGGCAGGAACTGATACACGGGCCAGATCAGATAGCTGCCATAAAGGCTGCTCACCGTGGTCCGGAGGCCGCCGACCAGAACGAAGATTGTGACCGCGGTGACACCGAGAAAAAGCCCGGTTCCCGACGCCTGGCTGTGCGTTGCAGGATCTTCCGCCGCAACCTGGCTCGAGATTCCTCGCTGGGTATCGATGATGTCGCCGACTGCCTGGATACTCCATAGGGGAATGCTGAGCAGAACGCCGAGCATAAAGCCGACGAACACCTCCTTCAGGCCGAGCATGGTGACGCTGATCAGACGCGTGTTCGGGTCCAGCGCTTGGAGGCCTAGCTTGATCTGCGCCAGACACGGTAGTCCGATCGCAATCGTCAGGCTGCCGCGAATCAGGCCGCTGATACGCGGCCGCGTAAAGACGGGGAGCACAAGCATGATGCCTAAGGCGCGGGCCGCGCTTAGACCGGTTGCCGCGACAACTTCGATGCCGCTCTGGACGAGCGCGTGCGCATCGGTGGGTGACAGGCCAGCCATCCAGGTCCCGCTAGTATCTTGCGGTGAGTGCAGGAAACTCGCTGAAAATGCGCTCGGCCTGCTCAATGAGCGGTGCACTGAGCACAGGAGAGAAGCCGGCGAGTACGGCGACGACGACCAGAAGCTTCACCGTTAGGGGCAAGGTTTGATCCTGGAGCTGGGTTGCCGCCTGGATGAGGCCAATGATCAATCCCGAAATCAGAGCTGCGAGGAGCGGCGGCAGAACCCAGATCATGAAAAGCACGAGCGATTGGCTCAGGTGCATGAGGATGCTGGCTTCGTTCATTGTCAACCTCCGGGCGTCGTGTAGCTTAGTACCAGCCCGTGCATGAGACGTGACCAGCCGTCGATGGTGACGAACAGAAAGAGCTTGAAGGGAACAGATATTACTGTCGGCGATACCATCGACATCCCCATGGCCATCAAAATCGTCGTGACAATCAGATCGATGGTGATAAAGGGAAGATAGAGAAGAAAGCCGATTTCGAAGCCGCGCTTGAGCTCCGAGATCAGGAACGACGGCACAAGAATCACAAAATCATCAGCCGTGGCACTGCCGCGCATCTCCTCCGACCAGACATGTTCGGTCGACGATAGGAAGAACCGGCGCTGCTCTTCAGTGGTGAACTTCTTCAGATGGGCGCGCAGCGGCTCCTGCCCCTCCTTGGCGGCCGTCACCCAGTCATCGAACGTTTGGTAACGGAGTTGCGGATCCGTCAGGCGGTTGTAGGTCTGCTCAAACACCGGCGCGCTGATGAAGACCGTCAGGATCAGTGCCGCCCCATACAGGACAATGTTGGGCGGTATCGATTGGGTTCCGAGCGCGTTGCGCACCAGGAAAAGCACAACGGAGACCTTTATGAAAGCGGTCGTGGTAACGACTGCGAAGGCGAGCAGGCCGAGGCCGACCGTGATCGCAAGAAGCGCCAGGATGCTGGGTTGAATCTCAGTCATTGACCGCCAACCTGCCGCGTAACCTGACGGCAAGTTCCTCGCCGATCCGCACGATATCGCCGCGGCCGATGCGCTGCCCGTTGGCAAGAATATCAACGGGGCCGTCAAGCGACCGGCCGAGTTCGAACACATGGCCTTCGTTGATGCTCCGCAAGGTTCCAATCGACATCGGCCAGCGGCCACATTCGAATACGAGCGTGATCTCGAGACTGTCGATATCGGCCTCGGAGGGGAGCTGTTGCGGTTGGGGTTGTGTCGTCATGTGTCCACTTTTCAGGGGGTGGGATTGCGAGCGGAATGGCCCCCGCAGGACCAGCCTTTCGCCGGCGATCTCGGCAGGAGCCCACAATGCGCTCGCAGTGAGGATGACCTGGCCTCGAGCAAGCGGAATAGCGTCCGGCAGCAGCGCATCGCCCTGCTGTGCCTGACGAACAAGGCCGATCGTGATGCGGAGCGAGCCAACCTGGCCTGCGACAATGACAGGCAGTTCAGAACGAACCTTGGGCGTCTGTCGCGGCAATCGGCCAAGCAGTTCGCCCAGGACGCTGAACGCTGGTGGAACCAGAGCGTCAAGAGGCGAGAATAAAAGCAGGCGAGCCTTGCTCGCGAGCTGACCATAGGCGACGTCGAATTCCAGGTATGGGCCTGATTTCGCCGCTTCATCGGTGCGGAGAAGCTGCAAATGCCGCTGCATCAGTCGCTCCAGTGGAGCGAGCAACGGCTCTAGCGCCAGTTCAAGGACTAGCGAACGCGTCGGCTCGGAAGGTAAGCTCAGGCCGTTCTGTACGGTCGCAACCAGCGCTTCAGCAAGCGGGACGGGCAAGGACAGGACGAGCATTTCGCCGCCCGCGTCAAAGACGCAATCAAGCATCGATGTCTCAGCCGGCGCGACCTGCCAGACAAGCCGATTTATACGCAGCGATAGCGACTTGTCGCCGAGACGGCTTTGCAGAGGTCCGCGGAAAACCGCGATGTCATTGAGCCACGAGACTACAGCATGCGAGAGGGTCAGCTGCGCTCTGAATGGCACCGATCTGTCCGACCTCTGGGTCGCAGGCGACGCCTGTCCCTCACGGCATGCTGGCGCTAATGTAGAAGTATCGGCCATCAGCTCGGCTCGTCTCCCCTTTGGACGGACGCGCCTCTGCGGTAGCGAAGCAACACCTCATCATCGGCTTCGATTTCCGTCGCGGCTTCAACACGAGCATTGGTGCTTCGCTCAACGTCACGCTCGATCTCTTGCCATTTGTGGCACGCCGCCGAACGTTTGGCCCAAAGCGTCCGCGCCTCAAGGACTGCAGTCTCGGCCTGATCTTGAGCGGAGCGCGCCTCGTCAAGAACCTGCTGGGCTGCCGCGATGTCCTCTGTGAGTCGGCCGATGATAAGATGATGGCGGCGCTCGAGTTCGCTGACGGATATCGCATCGTCCGATAACATCTGCCGATAGAGCTCGGCTTCAATACTTGCGCGGTGTCTTTCGGCATTTGCAAGCTGCTCGCAAGCCTGTGCGACAGCTTCATCTGCGATGCGGCGCTTGGCTTCCATGTTAGACAGCTCACGAAGGGCACTCCGCTCCCGCATGTCCTTCACCAGCCGCAATTTCGAGGCATGAACACAGTTCATGCGGTCAGACGCGACATCCATGCCACCGTCTCCTCAAAATTGCATGCTTCGTCCTGGCCCTGACGCAGGAACGTGCGCAACTCCTCGATCGAGGCGATCGCCCGGTCGGTCAGCGGATCGGAGCCTTGCTTGTATTCGCCGACCTTGATCAAGAACTCGGCCTCAGCGTAGCGCGAGAGCAGATCACGGAACAAGGAAGCGGCCTTGCGATGCTGAACAGACACGATGGCATCCATGACGCGGCTTCGGCTCGACAGCACATCGATTGCCGGAAAATGCTCTCGCGAGGCTAACGCGCGCGAGAGAATGATGTGCCCGTCAAGAATGCCGCGTGATTCTTCGGCGATTGGGTCGCCCATGCCGTCACCTTCGACAAGCACGGTATAGAAGGCCGTGATGGAGCCATGCTCGCCCATGCCGGCCCGCTCCAACAAGCCCGGCAGCAGCGCAAAGACGGAGGGCGGAAATCCGCGCCGGGTCGGAGGCTCTCCTGCGGCAAGGCCGATTTCGCGCATCGCGCGGCTAAAGCGTGTCAAGGAATCCATCATCAGAACGACGCGCAGCCCCTGATCACGAAAATATTCGGCCAGCGCCGTCGCCATATGGGCGCACTGCGCCCGCTCCATGGCCGAACGGTCGGAGGTCTCCACAACGACAACCGAGCGGCGGAGCGCTTCGCCAAGATGGCGCTCGATGAATTCACGCACCTCTCGGCCGCGTTCACCGATCAACGAGACAATCGTGACGTCGGCGGCTGCACCCTTGACGATCTGCGACATCAGTGTCGACTTGCCGCAACCGGCGTCTCCATAGATTCCGATCCGCTGGCCTTCTCCACATGTCAGGAGCCCATCCAGGACACGAACGCCGAGCGGAAAAGACTGTTCGATACCGCGCCGTTTCATCGGGTTAGGCGCCTTACCACGCAGCGGACGCGCTTCGCCAGCCTTTATGGGGCCCTTACCATCGAGCGGACGACCGAAACTGTCGATCACGCGGCCGAGCAAATCGGGGCCGACCGGCACTTCCTGCATTCGCCCGGTCGTGACGACTTCCGCACGGTTGGACAAGCCGACCATGTCACCGATCGGCGTAAGTAACACCCCGTCCGGCAACAAACCGATCACCTCGGCCTCGAGCGACCATCCGCTGCGGGGATCCTGCAAGAGGCATAGTTCCCCAACCCTGGCCTCCGGCAGGACGGCATGGAGCAGTGTACCGATCGCCCGCGTGACCCGACCGCGGACGGCACGCGTGTCGATATGCTTAGCGGAAGATCTCAAGGATGACAGTGCGGCGTGGACTGCCCCTTCTTCAGCCGCAGCATTATGCGTCGGTCGTTGCGTGGTCATGGCTCACCTTCGTGCGAAGGCAAGCCAAACCCCAAACGAAGCGCGCGGAGCTGCGCGGCAAGTCCGAGGTCGACATTGCCAAACTCGCTCCACAAAACGCATTGGTCCGCCGCGAGCGCCGGATCCAGCTCGATCCTGACCTTGGGCCGGCCATCCTGTCCGTTGTAGGCTGCGAATTCGCTGGCAAGCAGATCGGCCTTTAAGGGCGATACGTGAAGGCAAACTTCCGTGTTCTTGTACTTTTGCTCGATCGCGTGACGAATACTGCGTACCAGCATCTCTCCCGGATCAAAGGAGCCAAGCAAATCGCGCACGATCTCAATGACCAGTTCGGGCAACTGCTGCTCCAGAACGGCTTTTCGCTGCGCGAATTCACACGCAGCCTGCGCAATCAGTTGCGTCATTTCCTCTGCGCCCGCCTTGACGCCCTCGGCATGGCCGCGCCCCCGTTCCCGCTCATAAGCTTTGCGTCCCCAGCTGCGAACACGCTGCAGGTGCCGTTCGGCAGCAGCCCGAGCGTCTACGGCGTCATGCCAGATCTTGAGCTCGGCTGCCGGGATCAGGGGTTCAAGCGGGCGGAACTGCGGGGTCACAGGCAATGCTGGGACGTCGACTGTCATATCGTGGTAGCCTCCGCCCGCAAATGGGTCATAACCAAGGAGAGCAGCGGGCCTGCGGCACAACGGTGCTCAGCCGCCGGATTGTCCGCGGCGGTCCCAACGGGCAGGCGTAGAAGCACGCGGATACGGTCGATCGCTGGAGCCTTGTCGAGCCAGGCGCCAAGACAGGCATGCCCATCGTGTTCGATCTGTCGCGACAGGCGTTCCGGATCGGCAATAGGCGTTGTTGCGACCGCACTGGATAAATGCCGGATGGCGAAAGCATGCGCTTCAGCACCGATCATTTCGACCAAAATTGACAGATCGTGCTTTGAAACCAGCTTCAGGACGGAGCGTGCATGCCAGATACTGCCGGCGAACATGGCCGCCCGCCGCGGATCATGCCCGAGCAAAGGATCCTCGCTCCAGCCAGCTCCGCCCACATCGACTTCGTGGCCGACCAGCAGTGCGGCCAGTCTTGGCTGCAGCCTAAAACTCTGCTGTAGTCGGAGCAACGTGGCCGGCGACAGTAGCGGATCAAGACAGGCAGCAGAACGGCTCGGATGGATCGAGGCAACAAGCTCACGCAATCGATCGGAAGCCAGCGTGAACGAACGATTGGGTTCGATGGGAGACATTGATACCGACATGAGCATCCTGGCTATGTCGCATCAGACATGATCTTTTTACCAGCAGCCTGAACGGCGGGCACATTCGAACGCCTGCTGAACATGGTCAGTTTGCGCGATGATTGCCCGAACTGACGAAGACGCGCACCGAGCAACACATAAAATGCAATGACGAATACGGCGCCTGCGCCTCCAACTCCAAGCGCAAGCCACGGCGTTGAAGCAGATTTTGCGGGTTGAGCTGAAGCGGCTGCCGGCGACGCTGGCTGCTCAAGCGGAGTTCGCTCAACCGGCACGAAGACCACAGCCACCTTGTCGTAGGACAGCCCTTCGATGCTGTTGGCTACGAGCATCTTGATCTGAGGCAACAGCGCCGAGAGCTTTGCGTTGGAGCCATGCCGGATGAAAACCGACGCTGAGGAGGGGGTCGCATCTTGCCGCAACAGATCGTTTTTAGGAAGGACCACGTGGACCCGGGCGGAAAGGACGCCATCGATATCGCTAATGGTGCGCGACAATTCTTCGCTGAGGGCATAAACGTAACGGGCCCGCTCCTCGATCGGGGAAGCAACGAGGCCCGATCCCTTGAACACCTCGCCAAGATTCTTGAAAGATTGGCGCGGCAGCCCCTCAACATTCAGCAAGTCAATCGAATAGGCGAGCTGCCTTTCCTCGACCTGGATCGTGCTGGTCCCATCCTTGGCGACAACACGAGCTGCATCGACACCCTTGCCAAGAAGAAGCGCTAGCATCTCATTGGCTTCACGCTCCTGAATCTTACTGTAGAGATCAGCTTTGCAGCCGAGCAACGGAACAAGAAGGGGCAGAGCAAGGCAAACGCGAAGCCGTCGCCACGATTGACGGCTGCCGCTACCCGCACTGCACATCACACCAGGCATCAGCTTCATTCAGCCCGCCGAAAGCAGCTTGTTCAGCGACGAACTCACGGCGCTGGTGCTCTTAGAGACAAGGGACACCTGAACGACGTCCCGGTAGACATCCCGCAGATTCGCCACCATCGAATCGAAATCTGCCGCTACCGGTTTAACTGTCGCATGCGCGCCGATGTCGAGCGGCTGCAATAGCGGCTGCGCGGCAGGTCCGGGCTGGATGACGCTCGGCGCAGACGACACACTACCGACCGCCGGAGCACCGACATGACTGTGGTACATGGTAGAAAGCGCTTGAAGGATGCGATCGCCCGGCGGATTCGCTAGCGTGTTCGTGCGCTGCACTTCCGATACCGGCGGAACGACTGCGGCTCTATCTGCGACCGATGAGGTGGCACTCTGGTCGGAGGCCGCTTGCGCAAGAGACTGCTCAAAGTGCGCCTGCTCGCCGGCGGCTGCCGGCGAGCAGGCATTGGCAAGACAGTCGGCTGAATTGGGTGAGATCGGCGTTGCGCCTAACATCATATAAGGAGTCATTGCGCTCGTTGATGAAACCAGGCGTTGTCTGACACTGAACGGATCAAGATCGTAGTACGGTGAGCTGACGAAAACCTGACGAGGATGCGCCGCCTTGCGTCATCTAAAGATCACGTTTGGCGTCCAGGCTGGACCGAAATTCCAAGTTTAATTCTCAGAAGGCCTTCAGGAATGTTTGTCCGATCCACGATGGTATTGAAGAGAATTCTTTACGCCGGAGGTTTCATCTGTCTTGGAATGGTCAGCGCGCTTGGCGCCCCCCTCTCGCTGCCGTCGGCCCCTTATAGCTACACGGTTCTGGACCAGGACCTTTCTGCCGCGCTGCAGGAGTTTGGCAACAATCTCAATATCAGGGTCAATGTCAGCACTGAAGTGAAGGGCCGGATTCGCGGACGAATGCCGGACCTGCCACCGCGCGAATTCCTCGAGCGTTTGACCAACCTTTACAATCTTCAATGGTATTACGACGGCCTCGTTCTTTACATATCCGCGGCCCACGAGGCGCAAAGCCGACTGATGGTGTTGAGCCCGATCAGCTTCGATGCGTTCAAGACCGCGCTCGATGCGCTCAACATCTCCGATGAACGCTATATCGTGAAACCGGCCCCCGGCGATGGCCTCGTCCTGGCTTCGGGCCCGCCACGCTTCATCGCGCTGGTGGACCAGACGTTGAAGGGCCTTGTGGCGGAGGCGCAGGCGCGGCGCAATCCTGCCGCCGCCGAAGGGCCGCCGCGGGATTCGGTTTTGATGTTGTTTCGCGGCTCCTCGAGCGTGGTTATTCGGGACGGACGCCCGGAAAGGCATTATTCGCCCGCCGCGCCGCATCAGGACGGCACCGTGCGGGAGGCCGGCACGGGCCAGAAGTGACTAACCGATGCGAGACACCTTCAGCCGAAGTCGATCCGATCTGTATTGGCTCAAATCCGTCCGATCGTCAGCTTTTCGAACGCTAATGCGCCCAGCATGAGCGTGCGGATGTCTGGACGGCGGCGCCTGCTCCCGACCGCAACGGACGTGGGCAACCAGCCACGCTAGGCGCGAGCGGAAGTTGGTAAGCGCCAGTTTTGACGGGGGCTCGAGGGCTTAAAGTTCGACACGAGCTTCCGAACCAACTGCGTCGGAGCCGCAGGCATGAATACGAGCCGAGAGCCCGACTCACCAGAACCGCCTACGGACGCGATCGGCTTTCAGCAGCGGCTCAGTGGCGCGCATGCCAGGCCGTGTGGACTCTTGGTATTTCGTTGAGCCGCCAATGCCTGACCAATTTTCTGAAAGGACGCGTAACTAATGATTAGTATATTCATCTTGGCGGGAGGCCAAGATGGCCAAGATAGTCGACAGCCCGCCAGAAAGGACGTTGCCAGGTGCTCCTGCCGTTGGCGACGTCGCGAAGGTCTGCTGGCGGCGGAGTATGTCCGCGCTCCGCGGGCTGCTATGGAATGCTTACCCGGTGGGCGCTCGCCGTGTAATTGTCCAGATCAGAGGCCCGCGTCCATCGACGGTTTGATACGAACGAACCCCTCTTGTCGAAATTCGGCTGTGTGGGGCATACCCAGCATGGTGAAAGTTGTGGTCCGGGAGTTATTGCTAGGCAAGAGGCCGGCCCTCCTTAGTATGTTGATCTGGGCATCCGAGGCCGTATGGGGACAGAAGACCCAGTGGTCGGCTATGAAACGCTCGTTCTCGGGAATGAAATATGTGAGCTCCGACAGCGCAGCCCCGGCGGACGAGGATGGCCCGGCTTGCGAAGGTCCGGCCTGAGACGGTCCAGCCTGAGACGGTCCAGCCTGCGATGGCCCGGCTTCCACATTCTGCCAAATTAGATCAGGATCAAACTCTGGGAGTTCCGCGATGGCTTGAGCAATCGGCTGCTGCGAGCCTGGCTGTGGAGAGCTTTCTCTGGCGGCCACCAATGGCCCGGGGGAGGGCGCAGCCGGCGCATATAGATCATCCTCCCGATCCAACAGTGATGAATAGGGATGCCCCGACTCCAAATATTGCGAATAGGGATGCCGGGCGTCCAGATATGGCGAGTAGGCTTTGCCCTGCTGCACGGGAGATCCCGCAGCAGGTGGCAGAGCACTATCTTCGACCTCGCGCAGCTGGTGCTCAAAGCCCGCTGGACCCGCGGGCGCTGATGGTGAATCGGGCTGCGGGCTTGTGTTCGTTGGGCTGATTGAGTTGAAATCCATCCTGCTCCTCCTTTGAAAGTTTGGCTCGAGCCATAGTTCGACGAAGGCCATTTGCATTGCGACCTCCAGAGAACTGTTTCGAAGGCTCGTGTGGAGTGCACCCTCCGAGCCGCCGGCAGAGCATCGGGTGTTCGATGTGCATCTCCATTAAGATGGATAGGCGGCATCGCCCTCTAGACATCCGCTCTCTCATGCTAAGAGAGTTAGCTTTCGAGAAGCTGACGAGCGTCAAGAGGATTCGCAATGAGCCAATGGAGAAGGCATTGACCTCCGCCACAAGCTGCTTCGCATTTTCAATTCATCTCTGCTTGGCGCAGACTTGCGCACGATGCTGTCCTGACGCGGCGCGTCCCCTGCAGTATCTCTCCAGCAGGCGGTCGAGGCTCATCCTGGTGTCGATCAGGATCTGATATGCCAGGATGAGGATGCCGGCCCTTCGCTGGACCGTGGCATGCCTAGCCGTCGCACGCCGGGCTATCGCTTGCAGGGCCATTGCAGGCCGGACCCCACGCTCGACCCTTGCAGCCGGACCGTCTCAGCCAGGTCCTTCCGAAGCCGCACCACCAGAACTGTCCGAGTTCCATATGTTGGACGGACGTCTCGCCAAGGATTACTGGGTTTTCATTGGCCAAACAGCCACAGGCGCTCAGATCGATATGCTGGAGTGCAGCGGAGTGAGACCGAGCAAGGACCGCCACAAAGGTTTTCACTCTTCTCGGGGTGCCCACACAGCCGAACGCAGAGCAGAGGGCTTCATTCGTCTCACGCCATCGCTGGACTCGATCCCTTGGCCCGAAGCCGGCTGAAGATTGGCCTGCGGACTCTGGGGAAGATCGGCCTCCCCACTAGCAACCATGGCTCGCGCCTCGGCAGGGCCATGTCTCTGGCGCCGACAGATTGAAATTGCGGACGGCAACGGCAGTCGGTGACGGCCCCCGGCCGGCGAAAAATTGCCAAGCTCCCACTTTAAGGCCCAATCGATCAGTGCAGAGACCTGGTCACGTCAAGATAGATGCACGGCGAGAGACAAACGATCACCAGTGCGCCCTCTTCTCACTTTTGCCTTCTCCGCCCTGCACTTTACATGAACCGACGCCGCGGAGTCGGCCACCTTGACCATCACGCGTGATTGTCACGTACACAGCCGCCGGCCCGCAGCATTCAAGTCAGGTTTTTCCGCGTCCCTTTGGCTAAGGTGCGTAAAACAGTTTCCGTCCGCCCTTCCCAAAAGGACGGCTAGCGTGCAACCAATTCTTCTTAAGCCGCATTGCAGGCGGCCTTAGCGCAAACCGCGTGGACATCGGTTACGTCGCGCGCCTCGTGAAACCGGGATTGAGTTCATTTGCGCATCGGCACATCAACGGGCGCAGTTTTCTTCGATCGGTTGCCCGATACCGCGCTGCCTCTGCTCATCCCAGCCGGAGCGTTTTTGATGAACTTCGATACTGGCGGACACCTTAGGTGTGCTCAACACCTCCACTTTGGCACGTCCATCCCAAAGGCCCGCGACCATGATTTCGAGCGGCATAGATCATGTCACTTGAGGTCCGCTGCGGCCCCGCAAGCAGCGGCAGAGCCGACTTTCGCAAACGTCCGAAAATGCGGGGGCGCTCCAAAGCGCCGTTCCGTCTGGCTACGTCCGGCCGAAAGCTGCCCACACCCCGTCTTCGCCGTCCCAGCTGCCGCGGCTCGCCGCCTTGGAGTACTCGGTGGCGCGCTGCTCGAAGAAATTAGCGTGCTCGACGCCATTGAGAATCTCGACGAGCCAAGGCAGCGGATGCGCCTTGAGCTGGGTGAACCCGCCCTCCTTGGCTTCGAAGAAGCCGAAGACCGGGGCAATCCGCAACTGGGTCAGTCGCCAGTCGGCGACATAGCGGACGTAAGTGTGGATCTGCTCAGGCCTCATGCCCTCGATCTTGCCGAGGCCGAAGGCGAGGTCGACGAAATTCTCCTCCAGCTTCACCATGGTTTTGGCGACGTCGACGATATCGTCACGGACGGAGCGCGTCACCGCGCCGGTTTCTCGGTTCCATTCGTGAAACAGCTTGATAATGCCCTCACAATGCAGGCTCTCGTCGCGAACCGACCAGCTTACGATCTGTCCCATGCCGTTCATCTTGTTGTGGCGGGGGAAATTGAGCAGCATCGCGAAGCTCGCGAACAACGCCATGCCTTCGGTGAAGGCGCCGAACATCGCCAAGGTCCTGGCGACATCGGCTACTGTGTCGACGCCGAACTCGTGCATGTAGTCCGCCTTGGCACGCATCTCGGAATAGCCGCGAAATGCCTCGAACTCGGTCTTGGGCATGCCGAGCGTTTTGAGCAGCAGCGCATAGGCGTCGATGTGGACCGTCTCCATATTAGTGAAGGCCGCCATCATCATCTGGACGGTGAGCGGCTGGAAGATCGGGATGTAGCGCTTAAGATAGTTATCGCCGACTTCGATGTCCGATTGGGTGAAGAAACGGAAGATCTGAGTGAGCAGCGCGCGCTCACTGTCGGTAACGCGGTCCGATGCCCAATCCTTGAGGTCGGCACCAAGCGGCACCTCCTCGCCCATCCAATGGGTCTGCTGCTGGCGCTTCCAGAACTCGTAAGCCCAGGCGTAGCGATCGACGTCATAGCTGCCGGTCGAGTCGAGGAGGCCGACGCACCGTTTGCCGATCAGTGTGCGCGGATCGACGGATGAGAGATCGATCACTGACATGCGAGGCACTCCTCATAGTCAGTGTGCCGCTGCGGCTGCGGCGGCGCCGCGTTGTCGCCGTCAGCGATGTTGCCGGCGAACGCCGCGCGCGAGATCGATTTTGAACGGCAGTAGTAGAGGCTCTTCACCCCGCGCTTCCATGCCGTCCAATGCAGCATGTGAAGGTCCCACTTATCGACGTCGGCCGGCAGATAGAGGTTAATCGACTGGCTCTGGCAAATGAACGCGGCGCGGTCGGCGGCAAGCTCGACGATCCAGCGCTGGTCGATTTCGAAGGCGGTGCGAAAGACCGCTTTTTCGTGTTCCGACAGGGTGTCGAGATGGGCGACTGAACCCTCGTGCGCGATGATCGACTGCCAGGTCGCCGAAGTATCTGCGCCCTTGGCGGCCAGCAGCTTGGCGAGATGCGGATTACGCACCGAGATGGCACCGGACAAGGTCTTATGGGTGTAGATGTTGGCCGGGATCGGCTCGACGCAAGCGCTAGTCCCGCCGCAGATGATGCTGATCGAGGCGGTTGGCGCGATCGCGATCTTATGGCTGAAGCGCGCCATCACACCGCGTTCCAGTGCATCCGGGCACGGCCCACGCTCGCGCGCGAGCGTCACGGATGCCGCGTCGGCATCGCGACGGATTTTCCGGAACATGTTCAGATTGAACGACTTGGCCACGACACTTTCCATCGGAATGCCCTTGGCCTGCAGGAACGAATGGAAGCCCATGACGCCGAGGCCGACGGAGCGCTCACGCAAGGCGGCGTAGCGGGCACGCTTCATGCCGTCCGGCGCCACCGTGATGAAGTGGGTCAGCACGTTGTCGAGGAAGCGCATGACGTCCTCGATGAAGCCTGGCTTCTCATTCCACTGATCCCAGGTCTCGAGGTTGAGCGACGACAGGCAGCACACCGCGGTGCGCTCCTCGCCGCGATGATCGATGCCGGTCGGCAGGGTAATTTCGCTGCACAGGTTGGAGGTAGAGACCTTGAGGCCGAGCTCGCGCTGGTGCTTGGGGAGCGACCGGTTCACGGTGTCAATAAACAACAAGTAAGGCTCGCCGGTCTGCAGCCGGTTCTCCAGGATGCGTTGCCACAGTTGGCGGGCGTCGATCTCGCGGATGACATCGTTGGTCCTCGGGCTGCGCAGAGCGAACGCGGTGCCGGCGCCCACGGCACGCATGAACGCGTCGGTAACGTTGATCCCGTGGTGCAGGTTGAGACTCTTGCGGTTGAAGTCGCCGGACGCCTTGCGAATCTCGAGGAACTCCTCGATCTCGGGATGGTGGATATCGAGATAGACCGCCGCAGAGCCGCGCCGCAACGAGCCCTGGCTGATCGCCAATGTCAGGCCGTCCATGACGTGGATGAACGGGATGATACCCGAGGTAACGCCGCCCTTCACCTTCTCGCCGATCGAGCGAACGTTGCCCCAGTAGGTGCCGATGCCGCCGCCGTTAGAGGCAAGCCAGACATTCTCGTTCCAGGTGCCGACGATGCCTTCGAGCGAGTCCGACACCGAGTTAAGGAAGCATGAGATCGGCAGACCGCGCGTGGTGCCGCCGTTGGACAGCACCGGTGTGGCCGGCATGAACCACAGCCGAGACATCGCATCATAGAGACGTTGGGCATGCGCAACATCATCCGCGAAGGCGCAAGACACCCGCGCGAACATGTCCTGGAGCAATTCGCCGGCGAGCAGGTAACGGTCGGTCACCGTCAGCTTGCCGAACGGCGTCAACAGGTCGTCGCGCGTCCGATCGAGCTTGAGATCGGCCCGCCTTGGCGATGGAGCAAGGGGGCGCGGCAGCGGAGCCGGCGATGGCAAGACAAGACCCGACTCAGGCGGGGTAGGCCTTGCCTGCGCTGGGCGCGGCTGCACATGCGGCGGCTCAATGAGATGACCCTGCTGATCGAAATTGTAAGACGGCGACATCGGCAACCCCGCGATGTTGGGCGCGGGCCGGCGCGGACGACTTGCGAGGAATCCGGGCAAATGTCCCCGGCTGCAAGCGACCCACCGGGGCACCCCGCCCGAGGACTTTCATTCGGTCGCGGCAGGTCTCCTGGCTCGCGGGTCACTGCGGCCATCGGCCTTCCCGGCGCTGTGTCGCGCCAGTGACCATGATGACAACCGCTCGCCGCTTACAGTTGCGGGGGCAGCCCCGGAGTTGCCGTTTTGGCGCACCGGGTTCCCTCTTAGCTTCCACCCTACAAGGTGTGGGGAACGGAAGACCGTGACTGACTATAGATAGGTCTACGCGCCGGGATTCGTCAATTGGAGAGATCAAGATTTAGAAGGCAAAAACATACCGACCGCCCGGACCACTCTATCGCCGCTGTCACTTCTTGCTGCAGAGATGCCTTGGGCTGCCTTTCCAGTTTCCGTTAAGCTTGCGCATAGTCGAGGAAATTCTGACCCACGTGTCGCATTGATGCGATCTATGAAACCGCGCGTCAGCTGAGAGGGAATTCGGCAAGGCGCTCTCCGATCTGAATCGCAGCGCTCGCCGCGACAAATGGCATCTGGACGAATCGTTATCCATCGTCGGCGAACAACATTGGCCCTGGCGCGCCTTCGACCAGAATGGCCTTGTTTTTCGACGTCTTGATCCAGCGCCGAAGAGACTCGCGCGCTGCACAGTGGTCCTTAACTGTCAGGGCTCCAGCGCAACGTGCAAGCCCTCGTTGCTTTCAACATGAACGTAACGGGGTCCAATCGGCCGTCCCCTGCCGCTGGCGACGGTGACAACGTCTTCCAGAGGCGTGGCCCGCGCATCCGCCTCTGGGCGAGACAAGATCAGATCCGCATGCAACAGCCCTTCTGATTCGAGGCCGGTCGCATCCACGCCAAGGGCCGCCAAGCTGGCCAAACAACTTTCAAACTCTTCAGCATCGCGAAAGCGACGCTGGATAAACGTCGCGCCGGTAAGACGTTCTGTCACAAGACCACGCTTTGCAAACGCTTCGGCCAACGATTCAAATGGGAACATTCGTAGCACAAAGGAGATGATCCATGGTTGCTTCTCTGTCGCATCGAGAATCTCGCTGAACGTCTTCTCGGTAACGTAGCCGATGCATCCGGTTGACATGATAACATCCACGGAGCGGAGAATGCGCGCGCTATCCGTCGATAGCGCCTCCTTTTCAAGGTCAGCGACGATGCCCTGCTCCAAGAGGCCAACACTCTTTGCATAGCTGATCGCCTGTACCGACACGTCGAGGCCGATAAAGCGCGCCAACCCGACATCAGGCCAGGCTGCATAAAAATTGCGATCGAGACTCACCAGTGTTTCAGAACTGATCGCCCTCATCTCACGCCGGGCGTAGCGGTGACGCAAGCCCCCGAAGGTCAGCGGAAAGCGATGCACTGCTGCGTTGATGCCGTATGAACATCCAACGTCGAGCACGACGGGCTTAAGGCCGGTTGCCGAAGCTTTCGCTGCCAGGATTTGGCGCACAACCGGCTCAGCCACGTCCGGAATCATATAATCTAGGTCTCCGAGGATCGAGAAATATGCCCTCGGATCATCAGAAGCATAAATATTATGGAATATAGCTTTAGACCGATTAATACGCGAAAAATCCATCCGCAACACAGTTCCTCCCATCTCATTTGCAAGCGAGTCGACGACAGTGCCTTCGTACTCGCCCGCACTTTGGTATACAGGTCGGTCTTACACCCGCCGATGCGACAGCAGAAGCGGCAAGCGGACAAGAGCATCCGCCTGCGTAAGATTTTCATGAAACTGGTCCCGCACCGATGAACAGCCGCTGGAGATACATTCGGCCGAGTTGAGAGCGGGTCGAGGCAACGGCAGGCAACATGAGAAGAACCGTTTCTGTCGCGTGATAAGATTGGCAGCATTCGTGAGCGCGAATCGGCCAGCACCTTAGAGAAGCGAGCTGACCGAAAGCTGACGAGCGTTCGTTACCCGATGACCGCGGCAGGTTTCCATTTAGGAAGAAGCATCGGCCTCCAACTTGGGACGAATTTTGGTGTCGATCCTGTCGTGAAAATAGCAGGTATACTCATCCGATCTCGGAGGCTGCATCTTGAAGAAAGTGCTATGTGTTCCTGTTTTCACCTGCCTGACGTCGCCAGGACGCTCGGCGCGCCGCTGACGCTGCCATCGACGCCTTACAGTTACATGTTCTGGATCAGGACCTCGCGACCGCACTACAGGAATTCGGTCACAATCGGAATATCCGGGTCAATGTAAGTACTGGGGTGAAGGGGCGGATTCGCGGGCGGCTACCGGAACTCCCACCGCGAGAATTTCTCGACCGCTTGATCAAGCTCTATAATTTTCAATGGTACTACGATGGGCGGGTGCTTTACGTATCCGACGCGCACAAGGCGCAAAGCCGACTACTGATCTTGAATCCGATCAGCTTTGATGCATTCAGAGACGGCAAAGCCGTCGCGTATCGCAACGACGCCACAGGCTTCGAGCAACAGCTGTCCGAGCTAGGAGGTAGCGGCATCCTACATCGCAGCTTGCGATTTTTTTTGATGCGAACCTTTGAACTGCTCTAAAAGACTCGTCATACGGATGAAATTCGACGTTTAAGGATGAGAGACGTTCCCGCTGTGAGGAGTAACACGGGCCTCAACCGGCAATAAGCAGACATGCGCGGTCAATCCAAGGAGCTTTGAGCAGAAACTGACGGGACCGCATGAAGCGGACGAATCTAACTAACTAGCATCGGATTTGGCCGAAGCTTGGAGCCGCGCCGTCACGCGCCGAGCCATCATTCGACGGCGGACGTGCCGCCACCACTGGTCTTCACTCGCCAAGCCGCCACATTCCTTAGATCGACATGCTGAGAAACTGCAATGTGATGTCAGGCAGGCACCCGCGGACAACAACTTTCGCCATCGCGGGTGTGCCGCACATGGCCGAACCGCGAGGAGAAAACTTATTCGTCTCCCAAGTCGTTAAACCTGCTCTTGCGGCTAGTTTGCGTCCGCCCTTCGTAACCGCGTGACCCAACTGTTATCTCGTATTGAGCCCGCGACGTGGATTCGATGCAGGGTCGAAGAGCGCAGCGGCCAAGGACGAACAAAAGGACTTAGGCCGGGCGTCCGAGCTTTGATGTTTGTCAGTGCAAGTTGGGTCCGCTCAACGCGTCTGACGATGGAGTTTTTCGAGGACTTGGTCGACGACCGGTATCTGAGCCGACCATGCTGGATGCGCAGCTCAGAAGAGCCAGCAGCTCAGAAGAGCGAGCACTTTTTCTGGCGCAGGCGCGGGGGTGGCTACTGCGAAATCAGCGCCCACCTTAAGGTGTTCCGGAGCTCTTGCGAGATTGTTGGACCAAATCAACGAATGCTCCCGATAGGCAGACGTAAAGCTTTAACTCGCTGACATGGCACCAGGCCAGGCGAACGCAACTAAGCGAAGCTGGCACCGGCATTGAAATACGTCCAGGTCCCTTGCGGGCAAGACTACTTCATCAATCACCCTGAAATCGTCTGAGCGCCGTCAGCTTCTCGAAAGGTTGTCCGTTTTACCATACGGGCGAATATTTAGACGGCGGCGTTCCCATGGATAGTCGCGAAACTGAGCGCTGAAGGCGCACTGAGCAACAGGATGCAAGTGGTAGGACCTGTTGAACTCTGCCGATCAACACTCCCTGTTCGTCGCGATCTCGGGCCGCGCCGGTGACCGTCTTGTGGTGCACACTTACATCGGAGGACGTGTAATGTCAGTCGACCTATCGCCAACCGCCAACTCAACTGTGGCTTTCTCCGGAATGCCCGCCCCTCCCTCGTCGGCGCAGGACTTTTCCAGCTTTCAGGCGATGCTGGCCAGCCTCTCCTCGAAAGACACGACCAACGATCATTCAGCATCGCAAGTGACGGCCTCCACAGAATCAACCAAGCAACTGACTGAGGAACTCACGCAGGAGGCGCGGAGTATCCTGCCACCAGAGATAAGGGCAGCATTGGATGCATATCAGGATGACCCACAGCCGTCCTGTGCTGCCGGCAGCCCAATCATTGCGGAAGCGCCCGTACAAAGCTCAAGGATCACCTGGAACGGTGGCACGCTGACTAATGCGGAACTGCAGATTGTCTCTGTGCTGAACCGCCACAAGGACAAATGCCCGCTTGATTGGAAGTCTCTGGGAGATTTGGCCAACGATCCCTCGACACCGCCGGATCTAAAGGCGGCGATCGAGGCACTGCAACAGGACCCGGAGCTCTTCTATGCGATCGGTTCGCAAGGCGACGGCCGCTGTGGCGGCAAGATCAAAGCGGGCGATCTCAGCGGCTTTTCCGACCATCACCCTCAAGTTGCCGCGTTCCAGGAGCAGCGGGCGCGGATCTACGAGCAGAACTACATGCCATCCGACGGTACCGGGAACGGTGAGCCATCGGTCATGACACTGACCGATGCCTTGCGCGAACTCTACCGCTATTCCGATAACCTGCCCAAGAACTTGAGCCTTGCGGATTTCAGGCGCATCGTGGACGGCAACGCCGACATTGGCAAATGCCCCCCACAGGTCCTCGCCGCGGCTCAATATTTTCTCGACCACCCGGATCAATGGAAGCAGTTGTACGGCGGCTCGATAGATAAGGTCCACAAGGAGGACTTCCTGCAGGTCGCTTCGTCATCGATGAGTCTCACTCGACCCGAGCTGAGCACACTAAACACGATCAACAAGAACCAGGACGCTTTCTTTGGAAATGGCGATCTGACCCGGGAAAAGCTCGTGAGTATGGTGGACGACAAGAGCCTTTCCCCTGAGGTGCGAAGCGCGGCTTCCCAGCTGCTCTCGGATCCTGTGCTGTTCGGATTGATGAACAACGCGATTACTGGTTACAAAACCCACCACAAGTTTTTCGACTTCGGCGGCGGCCATACGGTCGATTCCGGAAACATCAGCAGAAACGATTTCAACCAGTTCTTCAACAACATGTCTGGTGCGAACCGCGCCGCTCCGCAATTGAAAACGCATGCCGCTCAAACGCCGGCCGAACAGGAGGCTACCGCAGACATGATGATTGGCGCGGCAGATCAGCCCGACATCAAGTCTCCCAAGAAGAACGGTGGCGCCCTCATGCACGCAATTAATGACGTGCTCAAGGTAGGCTCGAAGGTACTCGACTGGACAGCGACGGCCGTTGGTGTACTCGGCTTCATTCCAGGGCTGGGCGAACTGGCCGATCTTGCTTCAATGGTGATCGAGGCCGAAGCGCAAGCTGCAAATCTTCTGCACACCGCGATCAGCGGCGGCAACATGAAGAAGGCGCTGGAGGAAGCCGGGCTGAGTCTTGCGGCGCAGGCCGTGGGCTGCATCGCCGGCCCCGAGGTCAAGATAGCGATTCGAGAAGGCTTGGTGAAGCAGGCAATTCAAGAAGCGGCGACGGCCGGCATCAATCTGCCGGTGTCGATGGCCCAGTCCTACGCGGAGGACTATCTGAATAACCTCAAGGCACGGATTGAATCCGAGCGCACGCAAGCTGCAGGTGCCTACGCCTAGTCGTAGCGGCGCTAACGAAAGGCCAGCTTGCGCGGCCTGCGCGGTAGGGTCGTCCCCGCCGCGCAGGTCGCGCAAGCATATTCGATGCTTACACCGACGAGCGTGCTTGTCGCTAGCTAAACCGGCGCATTTGTCGGCTGCACTCGAGCACCCGACGGGCGTTCTCACATCGCGTGCGCCACCGCGAAGATTTCGCCGGGCCGATTGCGCCACCCATCGCGGACGGTAAACTTGTTGATGCCTTCACGCCGCGACGGAACCGGTGGAGTGGCGTGCCTGACCGGTTTACGTCGTCGGATCGAGAGCACATTAATGGAGGTGACGCTCAAGGTCCTTGTCTCCAGCGCCTCCTGATCGCTGTCCACGAAAGTGATCCATTTTTATGGGCCTGCTCCGAGCGGGAATGGAAGATCGCTCTTCATCGCTGACTCGCATGAGCAACTTTATCCTGGCGCAGCAGCCCGGGACAGGATCTAGACAAATCGCTGCGTGGTTCGAGGTACCTAAACTGCCGAACGAGCTGCGAGGGGTCCAAAGCCGGGCGAGTCCCGAGATGGGCCACGTCAAAGCTTAAGCCCGTTTTATCCGTCCGGCGCTTACATTCCGCTTGTCAACGCTGCGCTTTGATGAACAACGGCTTGCCTGATCAAGTGCCACATAGGCGAGGTCTTGTACCAACCCTGTGACCTGCAGCTTACGCCGACACACTGCCGAAATATGAGGCGGCCTGTCCAGAGGCAACATCAAAGAGATCGGCTCACAGAATTTCTGAGGCTCGTCAGCTTGTCGAAAGCTAATGCTTCCATAGTAGCCGTGACGGCGACCGCTCCCTCCGCACGAACGAAGTTTTGAAGTAGGAGAACCCGATGCGCATTTCCAGCTCTAGCGCCGCTGGGCACCTTGATTCCGACCTCCACGCGACTGGCGGCGGCAAAAAAGGATCTCGGGCGCCTGGCGAGCACGATGATCATGGCCAATCGCATGGTGCAGGCGCTCCCTTAAATGGCGGCGCGTCTGGTCCAGACGCTGACTCGCAAGCCGCTGCTATGCAGCAAGCGTTCAACGTCGCTCTCGGCGCCGTCGCTATGCAGTTTGTAAGTAGTGCAATGGGTCGTTTCGACGACGCCATGGCCGAGACAGAGGAGGATTCCTGACCTCGCATGTTGCGGCGTCAGGAAAATCGGAGCCGCAAGGCGCGGCAATCTTCAAATAAACAGGAGAGACAATATGGCTGATAAGGTTGGTGCTTCTCATTCCTCGACGGCGGGTGGCGCAGCTGGTACTGCTACTGCAGCCGCGGGTTCCGCCGCAGCTGAAGCTGCGGGAGAAGCGGCATTCAACAGGCAGCTCGCCGCCCTGACTGCCAGCAGCACGAAGGCTGCTGAAAGGGATGTAGAACTTCGCGTCGTCTCGACAGAACTCTCGACCGTCAAGAAAGTGGCCGACGAGCGGGTGCAGTAACGGATGAAGCGGGACGAAATTATATCCTCCCGCTTTTGCCGGCCGCATGATCTGTGAAGTCGCAACAGACCGTACGGCTTTGCCGTACGGTCTCGTTCTTCATTCAGGAGACGATCGTGAATGAACCAGCTTCCCCGCTATTCGAAGTGTTGTCGGGGTGTTATTCCGGGTTGACCGGCAAAGCGGGGAGCGGCTCCTGCTTGATTGGCAGCAGCCTCGATGCTGATTTGGTCTTCATCGAGCAAGGCCTCGAACCGCACCATCTTCGCGTCAGCTGGCATATCAGCTCGATCGAGATCGAGGCCCTTGCCGCGGACGTCGCGATCGAGGGTCGCGGCCCTATTTCGCCAAATGAGACCGTTGTTGTCCCTCTTCCTGCCGTCATCCATATGGGCGCGATGTCCATTCGCTGCTCGACCGAAGGCACTCAGCAAGCCGGCTCTACCGGGCGCTGGCATGTACCGATTATCCCGCTTGCCTTGGTCCTCATCAGCTCTGCCGCAGTTGGCACCCTTTCAACGAGATTTGTCCAGTTCGACAGCGCCGCAGCGCTGAGCACCTCGTCCTCCTCCACGGACATTGCCCCCAAAATCGCGCTCGCGACCCCTGATGTTCCGGCCACCGACGCAGCGGCTCAACGGCTGCAAGGGGAAGTTGACGCGGCGGGCCTGCTCGGCATCAAAGTCAGTTCCGGGCCGGGCGTTGTGACCGCCGATGGCACTATTACGCCTGCCTCGCTCGCTAAATGGCGGGAAGTCCAGCAGCGGTTCGATGTCCAAAGCAATGGTGCTTATACGCTCGTCAGTGCGGTCGCCATCAAGGAGGAGAAGGCGCCCCCCGCAATTGCCGTCCAGGCAGTTTGGCGCGGAAGCGCCCCTTATCTGGTCATTGCTGGTCAAAAGTACTTCGCGGGTGCACTCCTGAGCAATGGATGGACCGTAAAGGAGATCGAGGACGGACGTGTGCTGCTGACACGCAATGGCCAGCTTGCTGCTTTGTCTTATTAGAGTTTTAGCCCGCGGCCAACGAAGGAACGTTTCATGACTAGGCTGCCGCAGCGGTCCGTAGAGCCTGGCATCGCCTTTCAGGGAATTAACAACGAGCATCATGCACCTGTTATCGCCCCGGCCACACCTCAGGCCAGGAGCGTCGGCATCGACAAGGTCCATGGAAACGGCAAGGGTCACACGTCAGTTGTCCAACAGCGCGAAGCGCAGGAGCGGTTGGCTGCCAGCACGATCGATAACGCGCTCGAACTCAAGTCAATCGATCCAATCTCGCGGATCAATCCCACCGATGCCACCGAGCACGCAGGTAAGATCGAAACGAGTTCGGAACTTGCCTGCCTGAAGGGCCCCAATCTCGCGCATAGCCTGCTCTCCTTCGTCACGCCCCGCCTGCGTCATTCGCATGTAGTACGTCCGGAGCAACACGGCCTTCTCCTCGAGCGTCTGGCCGATGCGCTGTCAGCCGCGCCAGAGGGCTCGGTGGCAGGCGAAGGGGCTGCGCTTCTGCGGCTGGAGCTGCGGCGTTTAATCCTGCTCCGGCAGAATCACAACAGCTTGATCCAAGGCTAGCAATGCCAGATCCGCACGAAGTGCAGCACTTCACACCTACCCGGTCGTCGAATGTTTCCAAAGCCGATCGGGCAGTTCCGATCTCTGGGCCCGAGCGCGATTTGCTCTGCACGCTTTCCTATGTCCACCTTGCGTGCGGGCAGAGCGCACACAGTCTGGCGCTCTTGCGGCTCGTCGTTCACGAACATTCTCAAGACGTCGAGCTGCTTCGCATCCTCGCCTATGCCCTCATCTCGGAGCGCCTCGGCGAGGAAGCGCTATCGGTATTGGACAGGCTGGACATGCTTGATGATCAGCCATCGTCGCGTCTGCCATTGCTGCTGCTGCGCAGCCATGCTCTGCGTCAGGCTGGCCGCATGGCCGAGGCGCAGGCCACCTTCAAGCGCTATGTTTCCTTGCGGGGCAACCCGGCTCCGGTCAAACAATAAGGCTTTGCATGGCCAGTCACCTACGAAATCTCGTCGCCCGCGCACCGGCCCATCCGGATATCATGGTCGCACTGATGCTGCTTCTGGCGATCGGCATGATGATCATGCCGATCCCGATCATCGTGATTGACATGCTTATCGGCTTCAACCTCGGCTTTGCCATATTGCTGCTGATGGTTGCCCTCTATCTCAGCACGCCGCTTGATTTTTCGTCGCTGCCGGGCGTCATTCTGATTTCGACGGTTTTTCGTCTGGCGCTGACCATCGCAACAACACGCCTGATTCTTGCGGAGGGCGACGCCGGCAGCATCATCCACACCTTTGGCGACTTCGTCATTTCGGGGAATATCGCTGTCGGAATCGTCATATTCCTGATCGTGACCATGGTGCAGTTCATGGTCCTTGCCAAAGGCGCCGAGCGCGTCGCAGAGGTGTCAGCGCGATTCACGCTCGATGCACTTCCGGGCAAGCAGATGGCGATCGATGCGGAGCTGCGCAACAACCATATCGATCAACACGAAGCACGTCGCCGGCGCGCGGCACTTGAGCAAGAAAGCCAACTTCATGGTGCAATGGATGGCGCCATGAAATTCGTGAAAGGCGACGCGATCGCCGGGTTGATCGTCATCTGCATCAATATGCTGGGCGGAATCAGCATCGGCCTGCTCTCCAAGGATATGTCGCTCGATGCCGCGATGCATCACTATACGCTGCTGACGATAGGTGATGCGCTCATTTCACAGATTCCCGCACTGTTGCTGTCGATTACGGCCGCGACCATCGTCACACGGGTCAACGGGCCTTCCAAGCTCAAGCTTGGGGCCGATATTGTCAGCCAACTTACGGCGAGCACACAAGCGCTTCGGCTGGCGGCCTGCGTCTTATTGTTAATGGGATTCGTTCCTGGCTTCCCCTTGCCCCCGTTCGTCATCTTGGCCGTGCTCTTCGCTGCCGCAAGCTATGTCAAGGTCGGCGCGAAAGGCGACGAGCCTGCCGCGAAGACAGGCGCAAACGTCACTGCTTCGGCACCGGCTCCAGCACAGGCACAGGCACAGAAGCAAGCCGCTCATGCGGAAGCACTTCCGATTGCGTTATTCCTTGCGCCGAACCTGACACATTCAATCGACAAAGACGAGTTGGAACAAAGCATCGCGCGCGTTTCCACGTCGGTATCGGCAGACCTTGGAATCACGGTTCCGCGTATCCCGGCCCGGATTGACCAGAACCTGTCCAAGTCGCAGTTCAGGATAGATGTCGATAGCGTGCCGGTTGAACGGGATGTGATCGATCCGACGCAACTCGTTCTCAACGATGATATTGCGAACATTGAACTAAGCGGCATCCCATTTCGGCAAGATCCGGAGACGGCTCGCGTATGGATCGAAGAACGCCATGCAGCTGCGCTCAAAGCCGCCGGGATCGGACACCACCGTCCGGTCGAAATTCTTGCTTTACGTCTCCATTCCACATTGACACGCTACGCACAGCGCCTGGTAGGCATTCAAGAGACACGTCAACTGCTTGCCCGAATGGAGCAGGAGTACGCCGATCTGGTGAAGGAAGTGCTTCGTACGGCGACCATTCCTCGGATCGCAGAGGTCCTGCGCCGTCTGCTCGACGAGGGGATACCCATTCGCAACACTCGCCTCCTCCTGGAGGCCCTTGCAGAATGGAGTGAACGCGAGCAGAACGCCGTCCTGCTCACTGAATATGTTCGTGCCGCGCTGAAGCGGCAGATCTGCTTTCGCTATGCCAATGCCCACCGCGTTGTGGCCGCCTTTATCATCGAGCGTGAGACTGAAGAGATAGTGCGCGTTTCGGTGCGCGAAACCGCTGTCGGACCATATCTCGTTCTGGACGATTGGCAGAGCGAGAAGCTGCTTTCACAATTCCGTCAGATCCATTCGACCATCGCACAAAGCCAAAGCCAGCCCGTCATTCTCGGCTCGATGGATATCCGGCGCTTCGTACGCGGCTTTCTCACCCGCAACGGGCTCGATCTGCCCGTTCTGTCTTATCAGGATCTCGCCTCGGAGTTCACAGTCCAGCCGATTGGGTCCGTGAAACTTCCGGCTACCAAGGAAAGGGTTCCTTCCTCGGAGCGTGGCGGGCTGCTTCCAGCCGCAAGTTAACAGAGCACAGCAGCTCGTCGTGAGATAGCCTATGAATTCCTATGAGATAAGCCTCTGGCGACGCGCATGCTTCCTTCGCTCAGCCTTGTGCTCAAGCTCGCTCGCTATCGTTCTGCTCGCAGGCTGCGCTAACCCGGATAGGTCGGCCCTTTCATCGCGGCAGACGCCCTCGTCAGACCTAGCTGACGCCAAGGCGATCGATCCTGGCGTGCGCGAACGAATTCCATACAGCCTCGGTCGGGATGCTGATGAGCAAACTCTGCGCGATACGTTGAAGCAACAACCAAACAATGTCGATGCGGCGATCTCTCTTGCGCGGGTCCTGCTGGCCCGCAAATCGCCCGATCAAGCCCTTGAGGTTCTCGATAATGTCCTCTTGGCGGCTCCCGGCGATCTGCGCACACTGAACGCCAAGGGCGTTGTCCTCGATCAGAAGGGCCGCCATCAAGAGGCGCAAGGGCTATACCGCAAAGCTCTCGAAAGAGAACCCTCAAATGCGATGTTGCACAACAATCTCAAACTGTCGCTTGCGCTAGAAAGTAAGACGGAGACCGAGGATGCCGGGTCACAACCGCGGATGGATGACGCCTTGGCGCGCAGCGAACAATAGCGTGCAAAAGCTTGACGCTTGAGTGGCCGGCTTGCCGATAACTAGGCTCCCCTTAATCGGCCGCACTATACGCCGCCGCAAAACCTCAAAAGTAATTAGAGATGCGATCGATAATTGTATCGCCACGTGTAGTAACATTGCAATTCATCCGTTACTTACCTTGCATATGACACCGCCACCTTGCGCCGGCAGAGACCAAATTAAGCCTGCAGTCCGACATTCGTGAGAGCTTTCGCGGCTTCGATAGAATAGACAACATCCTCCGTGAACCGCTGCTTGGCGCCTTTCATCCACCCCTGAAGAATGCCGATCTGGTCGGGCGCTGAAGACGTCGAGGAGACACGCTTGAAGAACTCTGTCAACTGCGTCGCTTCGATTTGAATGCGCTCCTGCCAGTGCCAATAGGCCTCTGAGTACTTTTTCACAAACTCGCTTTGCGCTCCGATGGCTCGCTTCGTGAAGTCCTGAAATGCGCCGGCTGCAATGCCGATGTCATCGTTGATCCCGGTTTCTTTCGTCATCGCCATCTCCTGTATGGTTGTATATGGACGAGACGACGCCTGAGCAGCGCTCCCGCATGTCTCCCATGATCACTAATTGACGCGCCCACACACCATCTCATGATTGTGAGGCCACTATTGTCACTTCTCGACCGAGCAAGCGACGTGCCACAAACGATCGTGAGGGCTTGCCGTCCACGAACAGGAAAAACATGTACTTGATACAGCGCTCCCGCAGCCCTGATCCGCAGCGTCGGACTCTGGACATAATAAGTATCACACCGGACAGGGCAGAGTGCGACAGGAATAAGGGCAATGGCAGTTCGTACTAAACAGCGACGAAGGTGGATCGGGGAGCATTGCCAACGCTTCAATGCTCCGAGCCTGCTCAGCGCGCATTCTCGCACAGACCGTTGCTTGGTGCATGTCCCATCGCTCGAACTCCGCGCCAGCATATAGTGACGGCAAAGGCGTCGTGCAGTCCGAGCAACCGGCCGATGGTAGACTGACGATGCTATGCGTGTCGATCAGTACGACGAAACCAGTCGGCTGGTAAACGCGCGTATTCCACTTCTTCTTGGCTTGCTTCTCACCGCGATGAACTTTCGCTGGCCATTGACCGCAACCTTGGATGGGCCGAGAACAGTACGACCCGGACTTGCCCCACCAAAACTGAGAGGCGACGACCGTTTCGTATGCAGCTAATATTTGCCAGGGTTCGGAAAGACAAAAACGTTCGCTTAAGCGCTCGCGGCTAGGGGACAGGGATGATCACGCCGGTTCGACGGGACTGGAATCCAAGCGAATTGTTCAGCGCTCTTACACCTGCGATGTTCAGCGCCGAACCATCAGCCATACGCGCACGTTGGGATAAATTGTGGCCTGATTTATACACGGAATATGACGCCCGGCATTTGAAACAAGAACTTGCCGCCAGAAATCTCATCGCGACCGATGAAGCTGCAGCATTTCTCAGCGCCTGGGCGATTGATGAAGAGCGCCACACCAATGGCTTCATCCGGATCATTGAACTTGTCGCGAACGGATCCGAAAAGCATCTTCGCGAGAGGTTGGGCGCTCGATCGCGTGATTTTGGTCCGATTACCGACTACCTGAAGGACGAATTCTCCTTGTTAGTTATGATTGCGTTTGACGAAATGTGCACTTGCCGCGCCTACGCGGCAGAAAAGCCGTTTTACGACGCTCTTGGGAACAACACGTTTCATCATTGGCTGCGAGAGATAATTGCCGACGAGGCGGTTCATTCGATGAACGCTGTTAATGTCATTCGCGCGCGCTATCGCGACCGCATTGGGCAAGTCGGCGCAATACTCGATAGCCTCATCCGCGCGTGCGATAATCTACGCTATTCTGGCACCTTCGTCCTCGACTACTTCGGCACAGCGTACTCCAAGGAGCTTCTCGCCAACTCTCGCCTCGCCACCATGAGAAACATCGCCAAGCCACTCCCGGCGTAGAACGAGACAGTAACAGGCGACAGGGATTTGATCCGGAGTCATATCGCGGTTCAATTTGTCTATCCCCGCTGCCATTCTACGGTTTGCGCCAGATTGTCGTGTGCTTTCTTGCGCAATGTCGTGTTCACGACCTGCCGGCCGTTGACCTTTGACCAGAACACGCGCGCCGGATCGGTCTTGCGTCCGGTTGGCGCGCCGTGCGGCCCGTGCCGCACATCGGGCATTTGGCCCGACCTTTGCTCCTTGCCAAACCGTGTACAGCCTCCTGTTTTGTCGGTCTATCTGCCACAAAACATGGATCTCTATGGAGCGAAGGCAAGGCCATGAAGAACCGGAGTACCGTCAACGCCATGGCGTCGAGCATCGCTACTGGCGCTATCGATTCAGTGACACCCACCTCCCCGGCGGTCGAGCACAGGACGGCTGATAGCACCAATCGTAACCTATACTCTTCTGCGGAGGAGAGCATCTTTGCTGAGGACAAGGCCAGATCGGATCGACCGGCTACCCTCATGCTTCCAAACGGCCTGCAAGTGGTGATGATTCCGGATCATCGCGCACCCGTTGTGACTCAGATGATCTGGTATAAGGTTGGCTCCGCCGATGAGCCGGCGGGCAAATCGGGGCTAGCGCATTTCCTTGAACACCTGATGTTCAAGGGCACAACCAAACATCAGGCGGACGAATTCTCCCAGACCGTGCTGCGCGTCGGCGGCAATCAGAACGCCTTCACGGGAAGGGACTATACCAGTTATTTCCAGCACGTGCCGCGCGAACAGCTCGGCAAGATGATGGAATTTGAAGCCGACCGCATGACCGGTCTTATTCTCAAGGACCGGGACGTATTGTCAGAGCGCGACGTCGTGCTGGAGGAATATAATATGCGCGTCGCCAACAGGCCGGATGCGCGGCTTGTCGAGCAGATGATGGCGGCGCTCTACCTCAACCATCCCTACGGTCACCCTGTGATCGGCTGGCGGCAGGAGATCGAAAATCTCGACCGCGAAGACGCGCTCGCTTTCTACAAGCGTTTCTACGCGCCGAACAACGCCATCCTGATCATCGCGGGTGACGTCAAGGTCAGCGAGGTCCGCCCGATGGTGGAAAGGAATTTTGGCGGCATTCCCCCGCAGCCATCGATTCCTGCGGAACGCCTGCGACCGCAGGAGCCAACGCCGGCCGCGCCGCGCACCGTGACGTTGGCAGATCCCCGCGTCGAGCAGCCAGCCTTGCGCCGTCTCTATCTCGTACCCTCGGCTCGCACCGCGACCGCCGGGGAGAGTCCAGCGCTTGAGGTGCTCTGCAAATTGATGGGTGGTGGCATCAACTCATATCTCTATCGCGCGCTGGTAATCGACAGGCGGCTCGCGATCAGCGCCTGGACGCGCTACAGCGCTACTGCGATCGATCTCTCGCAATTCGAGATTTCTGCCACGCCGAAACCGGGCGTCGAGCTCGGGCAGCTCGACTGCGCCATTGACGAGACGGTCGCCGATATTGCGCACAATTCCCCGCAGGCAGAGGATTTCGAGCGGGTCAAGACACAGCTGATCGCGCAAGCAATCTATGCCCACGACAACTTGGAAGAGCTCGCGACCTGGTATGGCGGCGGACTGACGACCGGATTGAGCATCGACGACGTCCGAGGCTGGTCGGACAGCATCCGCGCCGTACGGGCGGAGCAGGTACTCGAGGCCTCGCGCAAATGGCTCGACAAGAAGCGCTCGGTGACCGGCTATCTCACCAAAGCGACGTCAAAGCACACGGAGAAACGATCATGACCTGTTCCTTTACACGGCGTTCCGTCCTCATCGGCGGAGCTTCATTGTCAATTGGAATGCTTGTTTCGCCAGATTCGCTCGGCGCCGCCAAGAGCGTTGCCGCGGCCAAGATCCAGCGCCTGGTCTCGCCCTGTGGGGTAGAAGCCTGGTTCGTCAAAGACGCAACTGTCCCGTTTATTGCGATGGAATTCGCTTTCAACGGCGGCGCGACACAGGACCCCGCCGACAAAGCCGGCGTCGGCCACATGGTCGCTGACTTGCTCGATGAAGGCTCCGGCGATCTCGACTCCAAGAGCTTTCACGAGCGGCTCGACCGTCGCGCCATTGAGCTGAGTTTTGGATCGACGCGCGATCAGTTCCGCGGTGCCTTACGCACGCTCGAGGAAAACGCGGATGAGGCCTTCGACCTTTTACGGATGGCACTAACCTTACCCCGTTTCGACGCGGCCGATGTCGAACGGATCCGTGCCAGCCTGCTCGCGAATCTTAGGAATGATTCAAACAATCCTTCATCGCTCGCCAATCGCAAGTTCCTCGAAGTCGCCTTTAACGATCATCCCTATGCTCGGCCAGCCGGAGGCACGCTCGAGAGCGTCCCGAAGATTGGCGTCACCGATCTCAAGGGCTATGTCCGGCGCGTGATCGCAAAAGACACCCTCAAGATCGCTGTGGTCGGTGACATTCAGCCAGACGTCCTCTGCGGACTGCTCGACAAGGCGTTTGGCGGCCTGCCGGCCAAGGCGGACTCGGTGCCGATTCGCGACGTCGTCGCAGCAAAGCCGCCGCAGCGCGTCTTCATTCCGCTCGATGTGGCCCAGACGGCTGTGACTTTCGGTGGTCCCGGCGTCCGCCGCAGTAAGCCCGATTTCATGGCCGCCAATATCGTCAACCACGTTCTCGGCGGCGACGGTCTGTCGTCACGGCTGTTTCGCGAAGTTCGCGAAAAGCGCGGGCTGGCCTATTCCGTCCGTCAGCAGCTGGTCTGGATGAATCATTCCGCCGTGTTCGTAGGCAACAGCGGCACCCGCGCCAATCGTGCCGGCGAGACGCTTGAAGAGATTGAGAAGCAGGTCCGCCGTATCGCCGACGAGGGCCCGACCCGACAAGAACTCGACGATGCAAAATCTTACCTGAAGGGCTCGAAGATGCTGGCTCTCAATTCTTCATCAAAGCTAGCGCGAACGCTGCTGCAGCATCAGCTTGACAAGCTACCTATCGACTATATCGAAAACTACAATACCATCGTCGATGCGGTGACGTTGGAAGACGCCAGGAAGGTCGCGCAGCGGCTGTGGGGCCAGGGTCTGCTCACCGTTATCGTCGGCCGCTCCCCACCGGTCGCGGCCGAGTCGGCACCTGTTCCCTCCGCCACGACGACCCCGTCACACGCCGAGCAGCTAGGCGCCACACCATCACCCGCTTTACCGAGGAAACCCAATTAACTCTCAGGCAACCTCAGCGCCGCAGGCACGAGACTCGCTCTCCACGTCCTCCGGTAAAGAACCGGCAGTTTGCTGCGGCGGAGCAAAAAAATTGCGCTCAAATTCTCGCACTAGCGGCGTAATCACACATTAACCGCTTGCCGATCGTTGCTAATCTCTCACTGCTGGCCCAAGCGGAATTCTTGGCCCTGGGGCCTTCGCAGAGCTAGAGTTTGCTCCTGTCGGCGGACTCCGGGGCAGAGAAGCAGGAGCTATGAAGTCGACGCTTCTTGTTTCCGCTCCTTACCCGATTTGCTAGCAAATATGTGCTTTTAGCTGCCTTGCGCTTTACAGGTGTGCTCAGTTACTGCGACCCTGGCGAACTGGCGTTATGTTCTGTGGTGTCACGCGGCCCGATCCTGAATACCTGTGACGATGATCAGCAGCGGCCCATCGTGGCAGCGGCAGCCCCACAATAACGGCGGGTTCCCTCGACGGCGCCGCCTGGGATGCCACCTGATCGGCCGCATTGTGGCGGACCTGATTATATGCACGAGAAAATTATCGCTTTCGACATGTCGCGGAACGGGCGACTCTCCGAGCGACCAACCTCCGTGTCGCTAGATGCAAGTATGGGGGATGGTCGGTGACGCTCATGCCCAAAGTGAAGATCCCTAATTGAGATGGTCATCAGGCTCGCCGATCAAGCAACTGCAGAAGGGCCCGTCGGATACCGCTTCCCGCCGTCGAACAGGTCCACAGAGCCGAGGTCCCGGGCCGAGCTCTCAGCTCGGCGCTCTGACATTCGAATGTGCAACGAGGCTTTAAACAGGCCGCTGCTCGATAGTTTTCTTGTTGTGTTCGCTCGTCACGTTGCCTGCCGGATGAGACGGCCGCCATGATTGTCGAGTTAGATGTCTGACGATCAACCGGATCAGCACGGCCGTGCGACCCAACGCGCCGAAAGCGTCTTAAGCACCGGGGCGGAACACCCCGGTCATGCCCACGCCAAAGCCCAACTTTCCTGACGTACGTGAGACTCTCGAATTGTTTGCGCTGATCAACGATCAAATTGAATTAGCATGATGGTGATCGCGATCATCAGCGCGCATGGTCGACTGCTCGAATAATTTGTCCTTTCAGCTCACCACAAACCTCACGTGAAACGCGATCACGAGAGATTAGTTATTGTCATCGAATTGCATCGTCGTCGCAATCAAAGAGCTCCGATGGCTCGGCACTGGAAAACCTCATCAATCGGGCCGCACCCGCGTCGAAGATTCAATAGCCCCTTCTTTCTGCCATGTTCGCATCCAAAGCAAAGACACGCCGATTGCGCACGTCGCGCGCGGCAATAGCGAGTGTCTCAGGAGAATTCCATGGTGAAGCCGGTTGTGATTGTGGTGGGCGCGGACAAAGGAGGCGTCGGCAAGACGACCGTATCACGAACGCTTCTGGACTACTTCAACGTCAATAACGTGCAAACACGCGCATTCGACACGGAGTCGCCGCGGGGAACGTTGAAGCGATTCTATCCCGCAATCACCGAGATCGTCGATATGGCGACGACGGCGGACCAGATGAAGATCTTCGATACCCTGAACTCAGGGCTATCCGTCACCGTTATCGATGCTCGCGCCGGCTTACTATCCACAGCACTGGCCTCCTTGCGCGACATCGGCTTTTTGGATTCGGCGCGATCCGGCCAGATCACTTTTGCCGTATTCCATATTCTGGGATCATCCATCGCTTCGCTGGACGAGATCGCCGAGACCGCGACCTACATGGCCGGCGCAAAGTACTATCTGGTGAAGAACTTCATCAACGATACTCAATTCTTCCAGTGGGACCAGTCGACCTATAATTCTTATTTTCACCGCATCAAGCATGCGACCGAGTTGACCATCCCGAAGCTCAACGAGATGGCCTACGAGCAGGTCGAAGTCGCTTCTGTCCCATTCGTCGATTTTGTCGCAAACAAGGGCCGGAACGATGAGCCGGCGAACAATTCCTTCGTTCTGCGCGGCTATGTACGGCACTGGCTGGCAAATGTCTGGAGCGAGTTTGATCGCATCAACTTGACGGAATTGGCCGGCGCCAAGTCAGCGACTCGGAGCGACGATAAGTAGTCGCATTATCGGCGAGCGACGGGTTGAGCCCAGGGACGAAGTGAGATTGATCTGCTGGCTATGTTAGCGACTCCTATCTACATCATCTGCTCTCCTAGCCCGCAGGTCGGCAAAACTCTCGTCGCTCGCCTCGTGAGCGAGTACTTGCTGCTGAAAAATGGTACGGCGCTCTCCTTCGATGTAAATCTCAAGGAACCGTCATTGCTCGATTATCTCCCCAACATCACGGAGACCGCAGATGTAATTGACACTTACGGTAAGATGCAACTGATGGACCCACTGATCATACACGATCGGGTAGCCAAGGTGATCGACCTCGGCTTCCACGCCTTCGACGAGTTCTTCAAGATGTGCGAGGAGATCGGCTTCATCAAGGAAACAGCACGCTGCTGTGTCGCGCCTGTCATCCTCTTCGTCGCGGGCGCTGACCGCCATTCCTTCCGTGGTTATCAAATGCTGCGGCGGCAGATTCCACCGGCGGCGCTGGTCACCGTCCACAATGAATTCGTGCTGCGCGAAGGACTACCTGACGCGATGGATTGTGAGCGAGTGCTCCGGATTTCCGCGCTCCCGTTGTTTCTAAAGAGATATATCGATCGGCTGAGTTTTTCCTTCACCGGGTATCTGCGCGACGAAAAGGACTGGACCACCGAACTGCATCAGTGGATCCGGCGAAACTACACCATGCTTCGTGATTTGGAGTCGAGCGTGATGCAGCGAGGGTCCTATCGATCTCGCGCAACGAATATCGAGAGCCTACGAGGCACAAGGGCGACTGTGGGACCGGTTCACTATCCATTTCGCTATCAGAGATGAACGAGTGATATTCGACAGAGTGCTCGCCTGGTCGAGTAGTCGATAGAACGATTTCTCTTGATCGTCCGCACAACCTAGCGACCGAGACCTGCCGGCAACTCATTCGCTCGACGAAACTTCTCCATTCGTTCCTCGATAAGGATCGATAGACGCCTGAGATTGCGCGCAGCTGGCCGGATCGACGGCTCCCGCTCGAGGGCGCTTCAAAGCTCAAGTCCGAATCTCTCGAGGACCTGATGCATGACCGGGCCTTTGATCTCGAGGGCGATCTCTTTGCGAATCTGGGCGCCAAGCACTCGCTCTGCATCGGCATCGCCCGTCAGACCATTCTCGGCCAGTCGCCGATCCAAGCGGGCTTGGAATTCATCGCCCATCGCGTCGACGAGCCGCCTCTCCATTGCAACATGGTCTTCGGGTGCGATGCGCCTCAACACGCTTTCCCATGGGTGCCAGCGCGTTGCCAGGTAGTCCGGAAATTCCGCTGCCTCCTGATTGCGCACCGACGCCTCGGCTCTGACAATATCGTCCTCGGTCACGTTAGAGACATTCAAGAAGCGCATATCCGGAGCGATGTGCAGCAGCTGCAGCGGGTTGCGCAGCTGGGTCTGGTAGGCAAGGTAGACCTCGATCTCGTCGACGTCGGCGTCAGGATCGGCACGACGAAGGGAATTGACCGTCTCGCGTGCGATCCTGTCCAGCGCCTCCAGACGAAACAGGACCCGGCCCTGCTGGAGCAGCTCGGTTAACCGGCCGTCATAGACGCCGTCTTCAACGTCAGCGTTCAGCCGTGCGCTCTGCATGCCGTTCCAGGTCAAGGTAACCCGATCTTCGCAGCGCTCGCTCGCTCCCGAGGCCAGTTGGAAAAACTGTTCACGCAAACGCGGCCTGACGGCTGCTTGCCGCAGATCCTCGACGACCGCCTGCCGGAACGCTTCGTTGCCATAGTTCACGGTACCCCCGAGCCGGTCGAGGAAGCGTGCATAGTCTTGCGCACCCGGTTCTTGGGCGAAGCGCTGCCAAGTGGCCATTACCGACGGCTCGGCCTCGAGCCAGTGCGCCACAACCTCTTGCAGCGAGCGCGGCTGGACTTCCAGCGCGCCTTCGGCCGTCGATAAAAAGACCTGCGGGCCTGCATAGCCCGCTGCATGTATCGTTGCCGTCAGGCCAGCCTGCACCAAATCGGGGAGCGGATTATTCTCCAGATTAACGCTAGAATAACCGCTTAGCTGTGTCAGCAGGGTCTCGGGTACGCTGGTCAGCTGGTTGTTGCTGGCGCCGAGCCAAATTAGGTCGGGAAGCGCCGTTTCGGGCAGACTGGTCAGTTCGTTGTGGCTAGCGCTGAGCCATTGGAGCCCGCCCGGAAGAGGCTCGGGCAAGTCCGTCAGCTGATTGTGGTCGACGTTGAGGCGCTGGAGCCGGGATGGAAGGTCGGGCAGATTGGTCAAGCGGTTGCCGCTGGCGTCCAGTTCCTCAAGCGTCGCCGGAAGGCGATCAGGCAGACTGGTTAGCTGATTGTTATCGACCCTCAGCCGCAGCAACCCGGGCGGTAGCTGTGCGGGCAGGTTGGTGAGCCCGTTGCTGATGACATCGAGCTGCAGCAGGCCATTTGGAAGCTCGGGCAGGCCGGTCAGCCGATTATTGCTGGCAGAGAGCCACTGGAGACTGACCGGAAGGTTCCCAGGAAGGCTGTTCAGCTGATTGTCGTCGACATTCAGGCGACGCAGCCCGGCCAGGGTCGACGCAGGCAAGCCGGTCAGGGACAGGGACGACAAATCTAGGGCCTCATTAACATCGCCTCTGTCCTGCCAAGCCCTCGTACGACTTACCGCTTCTCGACGGTCCTCGTGTTGCCCCTGCCCGCCTTCGGCGGCCCAGGTCGACAAGACCTCGAGCTGCGAGCTGGACGCCTCGCCAGCGGACGCCAGCGCATCCGTCAGGGCTTCGCCCCACTGCGTGGCAGCCGGAGATGCCGGCTCGGAGGTTTCCGAATCGGAAGTTCCCGAAGGAGTGCCTGAGCCAAGCTGCTCTGTATTCATCGCCGTCTCTCCGTATCCAAACCAAGCGCGTCCGCAGCCGCACCTTTAAGCCGTCAGCCTCACCAGGGTTGGCGCGCTGATCGGCTGATGACAAAGCTGGCGGTCATACGGCGCAATCACCGCCCACGGCTGGCGCGCACACCTGCCGGCCTGCAGGCGAGCAACTGCAGCTCACCGCAGCACAGCCAAAGCCTCGGCGGTAAATCCCTTGATGGATACCATCCAATTCTCTTGCCAGATCTGAGAACATCAAGCCGGACCAGCCAGTAAAGATGTTCCTGCTACGAGACGTAGCTGTCGATAAGCTGACGGGCTTCAGAGCGACGAACAATGGGCGGACGGCTGGCCATCAGCCTCTCCCGAAGCTTAGGCGTAGATAGCGGACCGACGAAAAGCAGACGAGGATCAACCGAGTTTTAAGCTTGGCAAAATGCTCGCTGTTTACGGCGCCTCGGCGGCGCGGCGCTGATAGCCGGCGAGTTGCGGCTCCTACTCCCGAGGCAACAAACCGCCCCCTGCTCATTCAGATGGCCACGTTGGGACGCTAGCTTGAAAGCCCGCGATCCCATGTAGCACCGCTCACGCTTCACTGCGAGGCGGTACGCCCCGGCGCAATCGGCAAAGGCTGGCTGATAACCTCCTAGATGGCGAGTCCCCACCTATTCTGACATCGGCGGCAAGGATCGATCTTGCCAGATCGGTTCAGACTGCCGCAGGTTTCGGCCAGCAAAAGCGGACGACTCGGCCCTTGCCGGGGCGCTTTCTCAGTCGAACAACGCGCGCCCGGCTGCATCTGACACTGATTCGATGGAAGTTTCTTAACTTCGAGATCAATGCATTAGATCCGCCCCGCGTCCGATAAACTCGAGCACCGACTGCGCCTCGTTGATTTCGCTTGAAACGCGCTTCAATATCCGAACTGCCACCTCTTCCGTCGCGATCAGCCCCGCTCTTTCGCAGGCTAATCCGAAATGATGCATCACCTGTTCGTAGGAGGGCGCAACACGATTCTGCAACAAGCTGATCGCCAATGATGAGAGCATCTGCTCGACGACATCCTTCTCAGCCTGGATCAACAACTACGTCCTTCCGATTGTTTACTCAATTCTGTGGCTGTGCACGCCTCCGACTGCATCCCAAGAGGGTCGCTGCGTGGGATTGTCGTGTTGTGACCTCGCCGCATACTACGCATGAACACCGCTAGGAAGAGGCTTCTTTGGCCGATTGCCTTGTTTGGTGGGACCACTTCTCCCCTGACCGGAGCTGAGTGGCTTCACTTTGTATCAGTTGCAGCTCCTCGATGATCTTCGCTATCGCCTCATGCCCTGCTTCGCCTTGCGGCCACCTATTGAAGCCATCCATCAGACTCTCCGATTCCGGTTTGGTAAAGTCAAAGAACCGGATACCGCGGCCTAGGACCTCATTGACGATCGCGATCGTGGCTTGGCGAGCGGCGCTCTGCAGCGGCCATCTATTGAAACCGATCACCAGGCCCCTGAGATCCTGGGCAGTGAAGTCTGAGAGTCCCGTCCTGCGGCCGGCACGGCGAAGGACCTCGTCCGCGAGCACAACGGTCACTTGACCACACGGCAGCTCCTCCGGCCAATTGCTGAAGCCGTTCACTAGGTTCGCGAGCCCCTGCTGTGAAAAATCGTAGAGCTGAGTGGCGCGGCGCAGAACCTCACGAGCGAGTGCGACGGCTGCTCGGCGAAACGCCGGCTCTTCCGGCCACTTGCTGAAGCCATTCACCAGGTTCGCCAGGCCCTGTTGGGTAAGATCGGGGAGCTGGACAGCACGCCAAAGTACCTCACCAGCGATCGCAATTGCAGCTTTACGACAGGTCGCATCTTCAGGCCATTTGCAAAACCCGTTCACCAAGTTTGCCAGTCCTTGTTGGCTATAGTGAGGAAGTTGGTCAGCACGGTGCAGGAGCTCACTTGCGATCGCGATTGTGGCTTGACGAGAGACTGCCTCATCCGGCCATTTACTAAAGCCATTCACCAAATTTGCCAGATCCTGCTCGCCAAACTCATGAAACCGGGCGACCCGACGAAGAACTTCGCCTGCGATCGCAATCGTGACTTGACCACACGCCAGCTCTTCCGGCCACTTGCTGAAACCGTTCACCAGGATGGCCAATCCCTGCTGAGGAAACTCGCAGAGCCTGCCGGAACGATGCAGAATTTCGAGTGCAAGCGTGGCTGCTGCTTGGCGCGAAGCCGCCTCATCCGGCCACTTGCTGAATCCGTTGACCAGGCTCACCAATCCTTGCTGTGTAAAGTCGGAGAGTTGGTGATGGCGGCCTGCGCGCCGAATGACATCGCCCGCAATTGCAACCGCCGCCTGGCGAAAGTCTGCTTCTTCCGGCCATTTGCTGAAGCCGTTTATCAGCGCCGCCAGGCTCAGATTGTTCAACTCTTGAAGCGGCCTGCTTTCCTCGCGACAAAACTTCGCTATTCTGATCGCCCCTTTGCGACATTCTGCTCTGTTGGAATGCCGACCGAATGATGCGGCGAATATGGAAAGGGCTCTTATCCCGATTTTTCCAATCAGCGCATGGTCAAGCAGCGACACGCGAGAAGCTATTCTTTCGCAAACGTCCCGGCCGACCTGACCTCCGGCCTTCCGGCTCACCGCATTGCATGTCGTGGCATATCCCCACGATCTCCCGGCACGGATGCTTTCCTCGAAATTCGGCAGGAATCTAGACTGAAACTCAAGCGCAGCCTTTTGCAGAAAGACCGGATGGTCCGCCTTGCGCAGCTGCTTGTCGCGCGCAACCACCACAGTTGAGAATTCAACGATGTCGCGAGCACAATCGATCTCGCTTAGCGCCGTCGTCAGATTGGCTTGAGTAGACATGGGATCTTCCGAGCTTTCACCGCGGCGCCTTGTCCAGCCACAAGCTCAATGCGACTAGTCACCGCTTATGGCTGAATGTTTACCGCCTACGCAGTTGAAGCATCTCTTGCGAGGGCCGGCTGTTCACTCGGCGGGCCCTCACTGCACAGCGAGGAAACGTGATTAAAGCAGTTGTCAGAGACATCCTGCTGCGCGCATCACTCCATCACCTCATGACATATCACGGCTCCGGTTGTTGCAGCGCGATTGACAACGGCCAGCACAGCAGCCCCCTCCCCGCCGATGGACCCAAGGTCCTGCCCATGGCCCGCAAGCGACAATGTCGGCAATTAGGAAGCCATCCCTGTCCGATCATGCTGAACCATTCGACGCCCGTCCTGCCTGCGTTTGTCTTTGCGAGACTACAACCTGACGCAGCGTGGGGTTCAAGCTACTAAATTGGTATCGAAGCGTGGCGTTGCCCAGCCGACTATCGCAGCGGCTAGCAATGGGGCGTCCATTCAGTTCGACACGATTTCGAGTGACATTCACCCAGTGAGGTCCTGCGCTCGCTCCCGCGCTTCGTTCTATCGGGGCGCGCCCCGGATATCGCGGTAACGCTCGTTTTATCTATGGAAGAAAACATTGCCGCCATGCCCTTTCCGGGATGTTGGTGAGCGCGCGCACCTTACCCATAGACATGCTCGTTGGGAAACGCTTGTAATGGTGCGACGGCCAACGACACTGACCAGTCAAGGAAACCGCGAGAGTGCAATGACGCTGCACACGCCGCTGGGGGGCAACATCGATCGCCCCTGGAACGCAGGAATTCCTCAACCCGGACGATCGTAGCGCCGAAAACCCGCAGCAATCCGCAGCAAATTCCGGTCACGCCCCCAGCGTAAGGTGATATCGGTTGATAACAGTCTTGAATACATCGAACCGCTCGCCACATCCGCCAAGCAATGGCGACGAATCGCACAGGTACAACTCCGTCGGCATGAATGCCGACGGAGCGACTACGCAGTGCTGACGCGTACGCGTTGTACCTTCAATGCCCAAGTGAACTGCATCTGTGATGACTTCGATTGATGATAGATTAAGTGAAATCAGATGGGTACGAAACGAGATCTGGCGCTGTCGTAGATTGCTTAAGACGGAACTGCCTCGCGAGGAGAGTGCTGCCGTTGAGAAGCGTCTGCTTGAGCAGCTTTCCGCCTTTGAACGGCTCTTGACGACCGCATTTCCTCTGGTCTTGAGCCCTTCAGTGAACTCAACCAAAAGCAGTCCCATCAGTTCAAGTGAATCCACTGAAACGCTCGTTGAGAACGCCGCAACGGCATCAACCGATTCCTTCCGGATCTCGATCGGCAGTTAATGCGAGCATTTTGGAGAAACACCCCCGCTCCGATGCCTCACTCTCGATGCAGGATCGGAACGTTGTTGACGCCTCGTTTTTTCGGCCCAACGTTTCTCTCCGCCGCGGTTGGCATCACGCGGCGACATTCGACACGCAAGCCTTTGAAATTGTCCCTAAGACAAAACATGGCCGCGTCCATATCGCTACGCCCCGTAAAACGGTCACAGAATCGCATCACGTCTGGTCTGCAAGACGTCAAGATCTCTTCCAATCTTCGTTCTCGCGCGCTAGCGTATCCCGTGACCCACGTGGCTGCGATCGCAACAAGGGCGGTGGCATGGCGAGGCGCGCGGTAAGCCCAACCCGTTCGTCGCTTTTGGCTCAACAGAACTCTCTTAAGCTGCATAACCTTCACTATTGTTCTTTGCCTCGCAAGTATTGTCTGTTTAGGAAAGTAGGTCGCCCGCATCGACACGAGCGGCCGGCGTCATTTGCGGGACTTCCGACTCATCGTTGCATCGGGTGTCAGGCCTTGCTGCCACGATCAAAACGCAACACAGGCTGGCTACATTTGCAGCGGACGGAGCCCAATTTAGGTATTGTGTTTAAGCTTGTGACATTCGCGACGTAGTCCCCAACATGACATTTCTGCAAAGGCGGCAGATCCTGCTTGGCACTGCCTACAACCTGACGCTACGGTCGATTCAAGCACTTTGATCGTCGAACAAGTGTCAATACGCAGCAAAACAGCACATCCATATCTTGGCGGGAGCTCGCAAGGAGAGTTCCTCGGCAATTGCACGCTTCACTGGACGCAGCGTATACGAAGCCTTATCCAACGACGGCCGATAACTGCTCGGCCACGCTGGAACGCAACGCATAGTTGATGGATTCGCAAGGTCACACGATTTCGTCGCGTCAAATGACGCGACGAATTGCGTCGATGCTCCGCGTTTTTGCTCAGCGTCCGATCTAGTTGTAAGCCTACGCGTCTAAAATCGCGCAACCGACAGCTTTATGGCTTGCCTATCGGTTGAGATAGTAGGCCGAAATATACTTCGTCAGCATGGCCATCGTCGCGTGTGGAACGCCGGTTGATCCCAAAGGTTCGAGCCGACTGCTGGCATTCCTGCAATTGTTCAAGACCAAATCAACGGCCCCCCTTGACCTCCATTGGCACGGCGGTTGCTACTACGCAGCAACAGCGGATCAGACTTGGATGAGTACCCCAATGGATGTCGCTCGTCTTTGATCGCTGGGAGTCATTTCGATGATAGGCAGGCTAGCTGCGACCCGCACCCTGCTCGCGACTTCCACGAATTACGACAAAGGCAGGCTTGGGATGAGGAAATCAGCGGCACGAACGCTTTACATCGCAGCCAAGCTGTGCGTTCTGGCCGCTGGGATTCTGGCATCGTCAACGGCGGGCGCCGATGATGATTTGATGAGTGCGGCGAGGCAGATTTTCAAGCCGATCCCCTCTATTGTTCCTGCGGTCAAGAACAACCCTATTACCCACGAAAAGGTTGCACTCGGCAAGATCCTGTTCTTCGATCCGAGGCTATCGGCGAGCGGGGTCATCAGCTGCAATACATGTCACAATCTTGGGACCGGCGGAGCAGATGCCGGCCCGAGGTCGCTTGGTCATCGCTGGCAGCTAGGTTCACGTCGAGCGCCAACGGTCTATAACGCGGTCTTCAATGTGGCACAGTTCTGGGACGGACGCGCGGCTGACCTCAAGGCACAAGCCGTAGGCCCTGTCCAGGCCAGTGCGGAAATGAATGCAACGCCTGCTCGCCTTCTTAATACGTTGAATTCAATGACTGATTATATTGTCATGTTCAGCAAGGCGTTCCCGAACGACGCGACGCCCATTACCTTTGACAATTTCGCCAAGGCCATCGAGGCATTCGAGGCGACCTTGATCACGCCCGCCGCTCCCTTCGATCAATACCTCGAGGGCGATGCGTATGCTCTCAGTACTCAGCAGAAAGCAGGATTAAAGCTGTTCATAGAAAAGGGATGCTCGTCATGCCACAATGGTATCAACGTCGGCGGCCAGGACTACTTCCCGTTCGGCGTGACGGAACGGCCAACCGCAAGCCTGCTGCCGAGGGACGACAAGGGCCGTTTCGCCGTCACCAAGGTCCCCAGCGACGAGTATGTTTTTCGCTCCGCGCCGTTGCGCAATGTCGCATTGCGTCCTCCCTACTTCCATTCGGGCCAAGTTTGGAGCCTCAAGCAAGCTGTTGGCGTGATGAGTGAAATACAACTCGGCGCGAAGCTCAACGATAGAGAAACAGACGACATCGTCGCGTTTCTAAATTCACTTACCGGGCAGTTGCCTAAGATCGATTATCCGATATTACCCGCGCGCACCGACACAACGCCAAAGCCCTCTATGGAACAATAGGGCAAATAGGCTGTCGGCTTACAGAGCCAGGCTCGTCAAACTTGCCAAGGGAGGAAGGTGCGGGCACCCAAGCTTCCCGCAGCGACGTCAAAGAGCACCGTGTCGAGCCGGAGCTCACAATCAAACGAATTCGGCGCTGAGTTCTTCCGGCTTGCCTGAGCGCCCCCGGCTTCTCGACTCTCATTTGGAGCGAGGACCGGGCGCGACGTCGCGGGGTTCGCAGCCGACCGCCGCGCGCAGCGTTCGCGCCCTGATTTGCGGCGAATTGATGAGGCCGTTGTAGGCATCAGCAGCTGCGTGCGCCGATCAGGATGGAGGTACGCATGACAGCATGTGCGAGAGACCTCGTAGTAGATCGCAACGAGCGTTTCTCAATTTCGAGAACGCGATCGTGGCGCCCCACGCATCGAGGCCTGGATCCTCGATGGATGGTCAGCCATCATGGCCTGATTTGCTCTTCGGCAGTTCAATCGAGCCCGTGTTCCAGTTTGGCGCTGTTTGCTCGAGAATGTTACGGACCAAGAACTCCAGGAGTTTGAGCTGGGCATAACTGCCCGGCGTTCCGTGGTCTGCGCCTGGCACATACAGCATGTCGAAGTATTTTCCCGCCTTGATAAGCCGATCGGCAAGCTGGAACGTGGCGGAAGGATCGACGTTGCGGTCCATTTCGCCGACTATGAGAAGCAATCTACCTTGCAGTTTGGCGGCATTGTCGATGGCGGAGGATTGCGAATATTCGATGCCGACGGGCCACCCCATCCACTGTTCGTTCCACCAGATCTTGTCCGGCCGGTTGTCGTAGCAGCCACTGTTCGCGACCGCGACCTTATAGAAATCGGGATGGAAAAGTAACGCGCTCACCGCGTTTTGCCCACCGGCGGAAGCGCCAAAAATGCCGACGTTGGATATATCATACCAGGAATACTTCGCACTCGCCGCCTTGTGCCATAGGATCCGGTCCGCAAAGCCAGCGTCCTTCAGATTTTTCCAGGCAACGTCGTGGAACGCGCGCGAGCGATGGTTGGTACCCATTCCATCAATCTGAACAACGATAAAGCCGAGTTGTGTGAGCGGCTCGATTGAAGCTGAGAAGGACTTGGGAACGAAGGAACCGGTGGGGCCTGCATAGATGTGCTCCACCACCGGATATCTCTTGCGCTGATCGAAATTGGTCGGCAAGTGAATAACGCCCCATATGTCCGTCTTGCCGTCGCGTCCCTTGGCGTTGAAGCTGAGCGGCGGCTGCCAGCCAGCGGCTATGAGCTCGGAGATCTCCGCGCTCTCAACCTGCATCAGTTCGGCATTATCACTGGCGCGATACAGCACCATGCGAGGCGGAACGCCGATGCGTGACCACAGGTCGACATAGTAGCGACCGCTAGGCGAGAACTCGATGTGATGATTGGCTGGCTCGGGCGTCAGCGGCGTGAGTCCTTTTCCATCAAAGCCAATGCGATAGGCATGGACGAAATAGGGATCCTCATCAGGGTTCATTCCGCTGGCGCCAAACCAAATCTCACGCTTCACTGGATCGACACAATACACCGCACGGACCACCCAATCTCCTTTGGTGATCTGGTTCTTGAGCTCGCCTGTTCGGCCGTCGAACAAATAGAGGTGCTCGTAACCATCGCGCTCCGAGGCCCAGATGATCTCCTTTCCATCATCGACGTCATAGCGAAACGTTTTTCCACTATTCAGCTGCTTCATCACCAGTGCCTGGTAGTCGACGAAGGTCTTGCTTGCCTCATCAATCAACGCGCGCGCTTTGCCCGTGGCGGCGTCGACCTCCACCAGGCGATAGAGCTGATGGCCACGCTGATTGTATTCGAAGGTAAAGCCCCGTCCGTCCTTCCACCATCGGATCGCCGAAAGACCGTAAGGATTCTGAAACGCGGCATTATCGATTGTGACCGCGCGTCGGCTGCTGACATCAAACAGCACGGGTTGGAGCAATGCCAAGGCATCACCGGGTTTTGGATACACCATGGTCAGATGTCTGGGTTGACGCTGGTGCGCCGGCGACGATTCGAGGTAATGGACTTCCCGTTGTTGGGCTGGACGGATTCGGTAGACGGCCAGGTGAGTTGAGGCTGGAGACCATCTTAGTGTCGAGAGAGCATAATAGTCACTCTCAGCTCCGTCCCAGGTCAACTGGATGTCCTGCAAACCGTCTTGGCTGCGCAGGAAGAGATTGTAGTTTCGAATATAGGCCAGCCATTTGCCATCAGGTGATGCGCTTGTCTTGTTTGGATCGTTCTCTGCCGGTGGCGTGTCGTCGTAGGGGCTCTGCTGATTGGCGCCCGAGTGCATTGCATTGCCGGTGCAGGCATAGCTTGCAAGCTCGCAGCTCCAATGCGTATGCTCGAGGTCGAAGCTCATCCTGCCACCCTTGTCGGTCAGCTCGAAATGGTCGAAGGGAAGATTCTCGGGCTGATAGTTCTTGTGGCTCGCTCTGTTCAGAGCAGCCGCGAGTCCGGCTTGATCAAAAGCGGGCTCCTTTACGCCTTTTTCGGCATCAACCAGGATAAACTGGTGCTTGCCATGGGTCGTCCGCCGATAGATGAACGCCTCGCGCTCGCCGAGCCAAAACGGCACGTCGGGGACATTGACGGTAAGCCGGCCATATCGGTCTGCGGTCGTCAGTGCACGCTCGTAATCCGACCGCGCGAGGGGCGCATTCACGACATCCTCCGCCGCGTGCGCCTGCGCTGCTTTGCAAGCCAACAGCGCAAGCATTAAGGCAACCAATCTGTACATTATGATTCGCGTCCCCTCTTAGTGCGCGGACCCCGATGCGAGGTCACTTCGCGATTGATGCGCGGCTCTTCGGTGCGGCTGGCCTTCTTGCTACTTTAGGCGACATGCCCCTTCGGCTCAGCCTCGGGTGGATTCGTACCTGACGAACATTCGGCTCGGCGGCTCGCCAGCAGCCGCAAGTGCCGCCAACAATCCTCACACAGCAACATGAGCAAACGCCGCGCGCCATTTTGCAACGAGCGCTGCAGCGCCGACATTGTCGCATTACTTCCGTGCTCCTTATGCTGAGCAGAATCTATGCCAACTGATGTATATCGCTGCGGCTTCCTCTGCGCACAAGTTTGCCGATTATGCCGAAACGAGGTGGGCGTTTGAGGCCAAACAAAACACGCATGCTGCGCGTGGTCACCTGTGGCGAATGACTCCAAGGAACGCCATTTTGTGGGGAGCTATTTGTCCCGCCTCGGCAACCACTCGAATAAGTAGCCCCTGGGACTTCGGGCAACACGGACCGCACCGGGCTATAGATCGACGCGGGGTCAATGCGACGAAAACTCACGCGATGAGCCGTGGAGACATTCGCGGCAATCCATCGCAGATCATCCTCGACACCTTGGCCGCCGGTCGCCAACGAAATGAACGCGCTGAGAGCTTCTGGCATGTGGTGATATCGTAGTATATATTGCAGGCTTTCGAGGCGAATTCTGACGAACTAACGCGCGCACTTGGAACAGCCCGAAGCAAATCGGGCGCTTATCGGCGTCAAGCGTGAGGACTTTTCTGAACGCCTCTAACCGTGCCGCTGCTCGCGCGGCCAGTCCGCCAGCGAGTACCGCATGTCAAAATGAATGTGCCGTACGACCTAACAACGCGACGCTCGCCGCTTCCTCCACAAGCGCCGGTGTGGCCGTAATTCATTAGATATCCGAGCGGCTCTGCCTCGCCAGATCGCGTGCTCCCATCTCAACGGCTATCGAGACCAGGCGGTAGGTGTCGCCGATCAGATGGATCATTTCACCTCCGCTGACACTTCGTTGACTATCGCGGCGGCCCGCCGCAATTGACGGGCTTCCAACGATCAACTCAGTGGCGGCATCAGTACAGATGACCCTAATGGGTGTCGTCGGGTCCGCCTCCAGGACTGCGATGTCGCACACTCGATACGGTGACTGCGGAGCGCGAATGCGAAGTCGGGCGATAGTCATGGCTTCTTTCGTTCTCCTATGCGTCCGCAGCAGGACGCGAGAGCGGTCCAGGCAGCGGGCGCACGCGATTGTTCGCAGGCGAAACCACCTGCGTGCTGGTGATGAGATCAGGAGATTATTCGTGAGTTCGCGCGTGAGGCGTCGTCCTGAGGGTCGCAAGGGAGATCGCGCTAGGGGGTGGACGAGAGCTAGATCGTGATGCTGATAAGCTCAGGGTAAGGCGGATTTTCGAATGTCCTCCAAGAGATCTTGCTAAATGGTCCAATGCAGCCGAAGAGCGCCCCTTTTGTCGACGCAGATCCGACGGACGACAGATTGTAGCGACGCCTCCAACATCGTTCTCGATGCAAGAGCCGACGGCATCATCTTCAGGTATCTATCTCATGCGTCCTGCGTGGCCGATTGGCGACGCAAACGTCCGAAACCGGACGAGACGATGAGGCCATTCCACACGCTGGGTGGGACATATAAGAGTTTCACATGAGCCAAGCGGGCCGTGCGCCATTTTTTCGAACCGGCACGCAGATTGCTGGGTGAGCAGCAAGGAGCTACCGCGACGAAAGCAGTCGTGGCGATCCATCTTCAGGGCCCCAATAAGGTTTATCCGGTTGATCCTATTCGATCTGGCTTTGATGCTGCTTGCGCCTGACGTTGCGGAAGCCATGAATGAGGGCACCGGCGCACACTTCATATTGGTCACCAAAGCTCTGGCGACTTTCAAGCCGATTGCTGGCCCCGAGGCGGCATCAAGCTCTGGCGGTAGCCGACACCTCTACAGCCAAACGACGCAAGCCTTGCCAGTTCAGCCAGCGGACAATCGGCGTCCAGCCAAGCCGCCTGAGGATTCCGCGGTATTGGATTCCCGCCTTGCGTGTGTGATTGGTATGCGCGCCCGGCAGCGTTCGATTGCCACGATCCTCAATGGCGCGGAGACGCTCAAGATGCCGGCTGTCGTAACACCGTCGATCTGCAATGCTGCCCCCGCGCCTTTTGGCTTCCTCGGGGCGGCGACGCCGCGCTGGAGCCAAGCAGAATGGATTGTCGGCGGCATGGTGATCATCGCCTTTGCGGCCATTCTCCTCGTGATTTGATGGAAAGATACAGCATAGGCGCGGGCAGGTGAGAGAAGCAAGGCCGGGTTATATCGAAGTCGCCTTCAACGGTGCTCCCGCAGGCATCCCGCTGGATGCGCAATTCATCGTACCGGCCAAAGGTGTCACGGCGATTTTCGGTCCTCCGGGGTGCGGCAAGACCACACTCGCGCGTTGCATCGCCGGCATCCAGCCTCTACCGAGTGGATTCTGCGGCGTTGATGGTGAAATTTGGCAGAACGAGACGACGTTTCGACCGCCTCATCTGCGCCCTGTCGCATATGTATTTCAGCGACCCATTCTTTTTTCTCATTTGTCTGTCAAGCGCACCCTTCTGTACAATGCATCGAAATCGAGGGTGACACTGATCGACTTTGAAGGTGTGGTCAAGTTGCTCGACTTAGCGTCACTGCTTGACTGTTCTCCGTCACATCTTTCTGGCGCCGAGCGACAGCGAGTTGCCCTAGGCAGCGCGCTACTAGCCCAACCGCGGCTACTTTTGCTGGATGACCCGCTCATTGTGCTCGACCGTCCCGCCAAGCGCGAGATTCTGCCATTTATCGAGCGCATGCGTGAAGAGCTCAGGTTGCCGATGATCTATGTCTGCCATGACATGGCTGACATCGAGCGCTTTGCCGATCATCTCGTCATGATGAAAGATGGCATCGTGACTGCGGCCGGACCGCTTCAAGTCGTTCAGAGTCATCCAGCGCTTGCCGCGCGTGGCGAAGCGGCGGTTTGCGTTGATACCGTGGTCGGCGGCTACGACGGGCGCTATGGACTCATCATCGTCCGCCTCAGAGGCGCGCGTCTGCTAATACCTGGACCGCCGCTCAGACCTGGCGCGCAGCTACGGCTGCGCATTGCAGCCGCCGATGTCAGCATCGTGCGCGAGGCTCCACGCGCAAGCTCCTTCCTGAATGTCTTTCCGGCACGCATCAAAGCCTCCCTTCCGTTCGACGAATCGGAGATCACGTTGGTTCTATCGCTCGAAACTGGCCGTTCGGGCGTGCCGCTTTTGTCCCGCATCACACGCCGCTCCTATGATACGCTAGGGCTCAGCAACGGAATGGACGTATTCGCCGAGGTCGCGCGAGCCTTGCCGGTCTCAACCCCCGAGCGGTTGCTCATAACGCCTGCGATACCACTCGGAGATGCTCTACAGCGGCGCGCCGACACCCGAAACGAACAGAACTCGGATCACGGCCATGATCGACAATTTTGACAACGTCGATCCGACAGCTTTGGCGGCGATTCTCTACCAGCCAAAGGACGATGCCGATAGGCTGATTGCCGATTTCGTCCAGGATCTCGCGCGGCATGACGTACGCGTCGGCGGCATCGTCCAGCGACACTTTATAAATACAAACGGCACGCACGTTATGCTCGCCGTCGACGTTGCGACAGGGCGAGAGATCTCGATTTCCCAGCTACTCGGCAGCGGGGCAGCGTCCTGTACGCTCGATACAAACGGACTAGCTGAGGCCGCAGTTGTCGTTTCCCAAGCGCTTCGCGACAAAGTCGATCTCCTCGTGATCAGCAAATTCGCCAAACAAGAAGCGGTTGGCCGCGGCCTGCGAGCTGAATTTGTTGACGCGATCACTCGGGGTGTGCCGCTCCTGACAGCTGTTCCAAGAAATTCCCTTGTCGATTGGAGCGCTTTTACGGGTGATGTTGGCATGCTGCTCCCTTGCGATCGTCAAGCCGTAGAGGAATGGTGGCGCGACGTCGCCACGCGCCCGGCGCGACGCCGCGCTTTCAATCCCAGCTGGAGCTATTTGGGGACTATGATACCGGACAGCTTGATGACGGTTGCGAGAATAATGCCAAGGTCGGCTCCGGAATCGCCGGTTGCGCTCCTTCACGGCTTACAAAAACAACCCTAGCTTCGCAGCCGTTTCACACCGTGAGATATCCGGATGCTGTGCCGCCAGCGCCGAGGTCCATTCTCGGTAGGCAAGTAGCCGTTTCGACCAGCGGTTCAATCGCTGGTCGAGGAATCTGGCTGCGACTTTTTAACTGCGGTACCCCACTCGTGATATACGCACGCGCTCACCGACGGTTCCAAGCGATCGAGCATCGCGTTTCCACGCGGCGCAATGGAGGCGGATGTGAGAGCCATCGGACCTCACGATCAGATGCCTGCGCCCGGGCCGCTGGTTAGCTTCGTTGCGACAATCCGATCTTGAGAACGGATGGCATATAGCTTGCTTCACCAGTGATGGCACAAACGCAAAGCAAACTTGTGAGGTCAGCATGCTCGGAATTGGAAGTCAGTTGCCGCCGTTCGAAATCACTGGCGTGAAGCCCGGCTTTCAGGCGCATGAAGAAGAAGGACACAGCGCGTTCGAGACGCTGACCGAAACGAGCTTCCCCGACAAATGGAAGATCATCTTTTTCTATCCCAAAGATTTCACGTTCGTCTGTCCGACCGAGATCGCCGAGTTCGGCCGGCTATCCAAGGAATTCGCCGATCGCGATGCTGTCGTAATGGGTGGTTCGACTGACAATGAGTTCTGCAAGCTTGCCTGGCGGCGCTCGCATGCAGACCTGCACAATTTACCGATTTGGCAGTTTGCCGACACAAAAGGGACCTTAGTCGATGGCCTTGGCGTGCGTTCGCCCGAGGGCGTCGCCTATCGCTACACCTTTATCGTCGATCCCGAGAACACAATCCAACACATCTATGCGACCAATCTCAATGTCGGGCGTAGCCCCAAGGACACGCTCCGCGTTCTGGACGCGCTACAAACCGACGAACTTTGTCCCTGTAACCGCGAAGTCGGCGGCGAAACACTGAAGGTTGCGTGAGGCGGCATGTCGTCGATTGAGCAGTTGAATGAGACGATTCCCAATTTCGCCAAGGACGTCAGGCTTAACCTTGCGTCATTGCTGGCCGATGATACGCTGTCGCCGCAGCGACAATACGGCCTGCTGCTGGCGAGCGCCATTGCCACTCGCAATGCAGCCCTGATTACCGCGATTGAAGCGGCAGCCACCGCCGTGATGACGCCTGCGGCGATCGCCGCAGCGAAATCTGCAGCCTCTGTGATGGCGATGAACAACGTCTACTACCGATTCGTTCATCTCGTATCCAATCCGGAATACAAGACCATGCCGCCACGGCTGCGCATGAACGTGATCGGCAATCCCGGCGTGGATAAGTCCGATTTCGAGCTGTGGTCGCTAGCAGTCTCGGCCATAAACGGCTGCGGTGCCTGTGTCGACGCTCACGAGAAGACGCTGCGGGCTGAGGGCGTCAGTTCCGGAGTGATCCAGACTGCCGTGCGCTTTGCTGCGATTGTGCAATCAGTGGCGGTTGCGATCGAGGCCGCCGGCCCGGCTCCTTCCACGGCGATGGGCTGAATATCCTTTGCGCCGTCGAATCGACTCCGTTTGTGGCACCACTCAATGGTGCCACAACCAGTCCTTCGCCGGTCCAGAGCGGGTGTAATATCCTCAAGCTGTGCCTCGCCGGGCGTCCCCCACGGCTGCGCGCCTCGTTCGAATCCACCTGCAGTGCAGATGAGCCAGAATGCCCGCAAAGGCGGTGAAATCCCCCGTCTCATGGCGATCACATCGCGGCCCTTTGTTGCACTTCACCCAAACTTGAACAGCACGCCGTAACCGCCGCGCGGATAACTCCACTTGATGTCACCGGTGGGTTCGGCGATCACACGGCAGGTGCCGCACTCAATGCAGCCGTCGACGGTTATCTCAACTTGGCCGTTGTCGTTGAGTTCGTAGCATCGCGCGGGACAGGCGCTCAAAAGCGCAAGTAGCTGTGGCGACGGCGTCGTGTGCGCGCGCACCGTGACGTGAGGGCGACCGACGTCGACAAGATAGCGGTTGTAGTACAGCTTGTCTTCGACGCGTACTGTAGGCTCGACATTCATGCTTTGATCTTCCATTGCTGGACTTCACACTGTTGCCGGTCAGCGCCAGGCCCGGGTAAAACGACACGCATCGCCGAACAGACCTGTCCATGACCGCGCCTTGACGAAGGATTTCAAGGTCGCCTTCTCCTTCTCAACCTTCGGCGTGCCATCGACACGTACAAAGTTCTGCAGCGCCTTGGAAATAAGCTGCGGATAGGTAAGGAAGAAGTTTTGCGAATGGGTGTGCATCAGCATCGGCATATCCTTGTACTTCTTTAGATCTTTGATGACAAAGGACTCGTCGAGCATCTTCTTGTAGAGCGACAGATTTGTCGCGGTCATCGGCTCGCGGCGCGATTTTACCTGGGCGATCGCTTCGGCCGCGATGCGGCCTGAAGTCATCGCAAGATTGGAACCTTCGCGATGAATGGCATTGTTGAGCTGCGCCGCGTCCCCGACCACCACCCAGCCCTCGCCGTAGAGCTGCGGGATTGCCTTGTAGCCGCCTTCAGGAATGAGATGCGCCGCGTATTCCTTGACTTCGGAACCTGCGATGAGCGGCGCCACGGACGGATGCTGCTTGAAATGATCGAGCATGCCGTAGGGCGTCTGGGCGGTGCGCTGGAAATCAGCGACGAGACAGCCGATGCCGAGCGAAATGCACTCCTTGTTGGCATAGATGAAACCCATTCCGGTCATGCCGCGAGAAATGGTACCGGCCGCCTCGATCACAACGCCTTCGTCGCCCTTGAGATTGAAACGGGCCTCGATAGTCTCGCGAGGCAAAAAGTGCATTTCCTTCACCGCGAGTGCCACATTATCGGGTTTCGGCCGCGACCGCAGGCCCGCGCGCGTCCCGAGCAGGCCATTGACACCCTCGGCCAGCACGACGACGTCGGCGTGTATTTCGCCGTCGCGGCGATCAGTACGAACCCCGACGATCCTCTCGCGGTCGTCCCGTACGAGCTCGGTGACTGTCGTCTCGCACAGCACGGTCGCGCCGGCCTCCCGCACCTTCGAGGAGAACCATTTGTCAAACTGCGCGCGTATGATCGTGTATCTGTTCGGCCGCTCCTCGTTGAAGTCATCCGAGCGGTAGTGCATGCCAACATGCGAGCGATCGTCCATCATCCAGAACCGCTGTTCGACCAGATGGCGCTCGAGCGGCGCCTCCCCGCGAAACTCGGGGATCAGCTTTTCCATCATGTCGGCATAGAGAATTGCGCCCTGCACATTCTTCGATCCCGGATATTCGCCTCGCTCGAGCTGCAGCACCTTCATGCCGCGCTTGGCCATGGTCAACGCCGCTGCGTTTCCAGCCATACCGGCTCCGACCACGATCGCATCAAACCTCTCTTCGATCATCACGGCATCTCCTCTAGACCGCGAGCCGGGCGCGCGAATCCGGCAAAAGCCTGGCGCGAAATGCGGCCGTCAGCGACGGGAGCAACTGCATGGCGTCGCTGATGATCGCGACATGGGCGAAGTCGAAGATCGGCGCGTTTTTGTCGGTATTGATGGCGACGATCAGGTCCGCCCCCTCCACGCCGACCCTGTGCTGGATCGCGCCGGAAATGCCGGCCGCAATATAGAGCTTTGGCCGAATGGTCTTGCCGGTCTGGCCGATCTGCCGGTCAGACGTCACCCATCCCTTCTGCACCAGAGGACGCGAGCAGCCATACTCGGCGCCAAGCAGAGTTGCTAGCTCGCGCACCAGCCGAAAATTCTCGAGCGATCCCAGTCCTAGGCCGCCGGCGACGACAACATCGGCATAGGCTAGATTTGACGTTTCGGAATCCCGGTCGGGAATGAACGTCAGCACCTTCGTGACGATATCGTCTTCAACAAGGCCAAGCGGATGGATGATGATACGAGCGGCATCGCGTACGACGCGCTCCGGCATCGGCATGACGCGCGGGCGGACGGTTGCCATCTGTGGACGATAGTTCAAGGTATAAATCGTGCACAGCAGCGAGCCGCCAAAGGTCGGACGCGTCGCCGCAAGCGAACCGTCGGCGTCGACGTCGAGCGCAGTACAGTCGGCTGTGAGTCCCGTCGACAAGGTGGTCGCCACCGAACCTGCAAGATCGCGACCGAGTGTCGTCGCGCCTAACAACAGGATCTCAGGCTTGTAGGTGTTGACGAGTTCGGTTAGCGCTTTAGTGTATGATTCGTTGCGGTAATCCGACAATACATTGTCGCTCACGAGATAGGCCAGATCGGCGCCATAGCAAAATGACTCCAGCGCGGCGTTGCGCGTCGGCTGCCCCTCCGGACCGATAACGACCGCGGCGAGATTCACCTTCAGCCTGTCGGCAAGCCTGCGCCCCGCTCCCATGAGCTCCCAGGAAACCGGATGCACCTGGCCACGCTCCTGCTCGACAAAAACCCAGACATGCTTGTAGGCCTTGAAGTGCTCCGGAAGTTCCTTTTTGGCCGCCGCGCGGCCGGCCGCCGGCGCGGCCGTTTTGGTGACATTGCTCATGCTTTAAATTCCCCTCAAAATGCGCGCGCCCGCGCCACAGGATTGGTTTCTACTTCGGCTGGCTGGAGATCACTTTTGATCAGCAGATGGCTTGCTGCTCGTTGTTTCCGCTTGCTCGGCGCGGCCCGACCGCGCAACGAGAGGCGTCGCACGGGGTGAACGTACCTGGCTGGCCAAGTTCCGAGATGGCCCCAAGACAGGTTCATTGCGCGCTCTATTCGACAAGCGCCAGCAAGGCGGCCTGGCCACTGCGGTCACTCTAATTGACTCTCTCCATGGCTGATTACGCCGGTCCGCTTGCTGCGCAATAGCTGCACCTTGCTTTCGGCCTAGCGCTCCGCATCGGCCGTGACGACTCGGTCGATGCCACCGCACTTTCATGCGATGAGTGCTCGGCCGCCAGCGCCGCCGACTCGCAGGGGAGGTTTGGCTCTTTTCCTGGCGCATGTTGCTATCGGCTCTGAGGTAGCTGTGGATCTGCGCGCAAGTGGGCACCCGCCTGATTTGGACGATGATATGCATACGTTTCCGAGGTGTGGCGCTGACGGGCGAGTTACCCATTGCCTCCCATCGCGGGCTCGATGGCAGTTTCAATTGCGTCAAAAGCCATTTGGGGTGCCACTGCGCGAGCGTGAACCACGAGATGATGCCGCACAACTCGGCCGGCAGTAGACGTAGCGTGAAAGGTCTTCCTTCAAATCTCATCTCGAACGGCTACCATTTGTCTGCATCGATGACCGGATCGACCCGACAACAGCAAGTGTCGTACCAGTTGCAAAACTCGGGGAAGATTAGGCGAACGCAATGACTTAGGGGACACTTGGAAGGGCTGCTAATCCCCAGGACACGACCACTCCGAACATGGGTCGGGAATACGACAGCGCCGCGCGAGCCATGGCTGCGGAGAGTCGATCCGGAAGAAGACGAAGGTTGCACGAGGGATCATCACCACGCCACACTTGGTGACAAACCTTGAAAGCGCGAGATCACTTCAGCTCGCTCAATGGGACAAAGGCCATCGGCTTGTCATGGTCTGCAACAGCATCCTTCAAAACCTTGAACACCCGCTGGTCGATTGGCGACGATGCCACGAAGTCGGCATAGGCCTGTTCCAGCATCGCTTTGCAACGAGCTCTGATGTCCGGTTCTGCGGCACCAGCGAATTGCTCCTTGGCAAGATATTGTCCCATGCGCTTTAGGATGTGAAGGCGCGCGACATTGACGATTCCGGGGTCGTATTCGACGCCTAGCAGTGAAAAAAACTCTTCCGCGGACGAGGCTTTGTTGAGCCGATCCAGGATACCGGCTGATGGGTGCGAGTTACTCATCGAAAACTCCCTTTGAATTGGCACGTGGACGATCGGCGACAGCGCGGCACCGCCTGGTGATCCTGCTGCAGCCAACCTCGCGCGACCATGCTGAGGCAGGCCGTCGTGGCCGTCGATTAACGATGCCCGATACCGTCCTCGCGGCGCTTGGTTTTCGAATAGCCTGTCCAGATCTTGCTGGGTACGCCTCTTCAGGCCGGGTGGGGCGACAAGTATCCGCACACATCGCGCCAGATCGCTGCTACTGTTTCGCGCTCGACCGGCACCTTGTGCTTTATGGCATGCTTGCGGACTTGCGTCAGGATCTGTCTGGCTTGGTCGGCGCTGGCGACGAGCTGTAATTCATTGAGCAACGCGGTGATCGCCGACAGCCCGGAATGCTTACCGATCACAAAACTGTTGCGGCGCCCAAGCAGAACCGGATCAAGCGACTGGTAGGTACGTTGATCTTTTAAAAGGCCATCCACGTGAATGCCCGATTCATGCGTAAAAATATGCTCTCCGACGATGGCTTTGTTCAGAGGAATCGCACGTGCGGCTGCCGCTGCAACCACTGCGGCGACCTTCTCGAGTTCCGGAAGTATGATGCCGGTCTCGCGCCTGTAGAGCTGCTTGAGCGCGACCGCGACTTCCTCGAGCGGTGCATTTCCAGCCCGTTCGCCGAGGCCGATAACGGTTACCGAGGCGTGGCTCGCGCCGGCCTTGATGGCGGAGAGCGTGTTGGCGGTTGCGAGGCCGAGATCGTCGTGACCATGAAACTCAAGTTCGAGATCGGTGGTCGCCCGCAAATTTCCGACCAGAGCGGAGGTTGTGTCCGGGTCGAGCACACTGAGCGTATCGGCAATACGAAAGCGACGCGCTCCCGCCGATTTTGCCGCGGCTATCAGTCTGATGAGAAAGTCGATGTCGGCGCGGGAGGAGTCCTCGCCGCCGACGGCAACCTCAAGTCCCCGCTCACGTGCATAACCTACGACTCGCTTCACTTGTTCCAGCGCCAGGTCGCGACGACCGCCAAGCTTGGCCGCGATCTGGATATCGGAACTCGGGATCGACACATTGACCATGGACACCTTCGCTTCGATCGCCGCGTCGATGTCGGCTTCGCGCATCCGGCACCAGCCTATGGTGGTCAGCGGAAGCTCTGCTTCGACGATTGCGTGGATGGCGGTGATCTCCTCGTTGCCCATCGCGGGCGTTCCCGCCTCGATCTCCGTCACGCCGGCCCGCGCCAGCGCCTGCGCGATCGCCAGCTTTTCCTCTGTGGTGAACGCAACGCCAGGCGCCTGCTCGCCGTCGCGTAATGTCGTGTCGTTGAGCACGGTCGGCTTGGCGCTCGCCTGCTCGGGCCAAGCCGGCTTGGCGGTCTTGGTAGCGGCCATCACGAAAGGGCTCCTCATTGCTTTTGACCCACAGGCGCTTCAGCAACCCCCATGCCAGCCCGCCACGCTTTTTAACCCGTTGAAAACAATATGCTTACTTCAGCGGCTAGCTTGCCTTCGCTAATTGATTGTCGCAAACGCGACAGGCTTATGAAGCGGACGGCTCATCCTGCCTCTCGCAACACCGAGCTCGAATGTTAACGCGATTGCGACACGCCGGCAGGCACGAATGTCGCGGAGTATTTGTGGCCCGCCCGCCTTAGACCCATGGTCGCGCGCGCATCGAAACGGCGTTAGGCCGCGCCCTCCAGTTCCTGCTGAACTCGCCAAAGCGCGCGCGGGTTCTAGCTGACTTGAGCGATCGAGCCTTGCAACGGCTTAAATGGGCCAGTCGACGCCGATGACCGGGCGAGCCGTCTGCAACAGAACGTCACGCCGACGTTCTGCCATCCGGCTCTCGCCGCTTTCTTCGCCGAAGCAGAGATTGAAATCGCTACATTGCGTGCAAACGGGCGTTGTACACATGACGAGGCCTTCATCCTCGCACAGCGAGCGGTAGAAGAAGCGCTTCCAGCGCATATTGTTGTTATTGCGCGCGGCGAGCGGCGCGAAGTGGCGACTTAGCAGCCGAGAGAGTTCGCCACGATTGCGTAATCCGAGATCTTCCCACAAGTGGTTTGGCTCTATGGCGCGGCGTGCGATCATCGCGGCCAGCCAACCCCCGATACGTCCTTCCGTTGAGCGTTGCTTGAGCAAGAGATCGCGCACCATTGCGATTTCGTCGTTCTCATCGCACTTGAAAGCCAGGAGCTGCTCCGACACCTTGACCCCGATCGATGGAAAATGGTGGTCCAGCAGGGCCGCCAGCTCGTGGCCGGACAGGCCGGCCTTCTCGGGAAGCGGGCCACCATCCATCGAGGCGGCCGCCAGAATTGACGCCAGGACATGGCAATCGAAATTGCTGTCGGTCGTAATGTCGGCCTCTTCGGGAGGCACACCAGTGAGCGCTCGATAGGTCGCAATTCCTCTTTGCACCTCGCTGCCCGCGTCAGCGCAAACAGCTGCAAACGGATGGAAGTTCGCTTTGGGCATGAATCTTTTACAGCGTCACGTTTGCCCCGTCCCATTCTAGCTGGCCGGGTGATCGTCAGAATGCCGGTCTCCCCGGATGGGGGGTGAGGGAGACCGGCATCCGTCGCGCGCCTTCACAAGGCCGCGACCCGCGACCTTACGAGGCCGCGAGCTCGGCGGCGGTCTTGCCGACGATGGATTCGTCGACGGGCTTCATTATGCCATGCTCCATCAGCATGTCCTCGAGCTCGTCCATGGAGATCGGGGTCGGAATGATGCCCTTGCCGCCATTGTTGTGAACCTTGGTCGCAAGATTGCGATAGTGATCGGCCTGCTTCGACTCGGGCGCATACTCCAGCACCGTCATGCGGCGCAACTCGGCATGTTGCACCACATTGTCGCGCGGCACAAAGTAGATCAGCTGGGTGCCCAACTTCTTGGCCAGCGCCTCCGCCAGTTCCAGCTCTTTGTCGGTCTGCCGCTCGTTGCAGATCAGGCCGCCCAGCCGCACGCCGCCAGAGTTGGCGTATTTCAGGATGCCTTTGGAGATATTGTTTGCGGCATACATTGCCATCATTTCTCCGGACATGACGATATAGATCTCCTGCGCCTTGTTTTCCCGGATCGGCATCGCAAAGCCACCACAAACCACGTCACCGAGCACGTCGTAGGACACATAGTCAATGTCCTCATAAGCGCCGTTTTCCTCCAGGAAATTGATCGAGGTGATGACGCCGCGGCCGGCGCAGCCGACACCCGGCTCAGGACCGCCGGACTCCACGCAGCGGATGTCCTTGTAGCCGACCTTCATCACGTCCTCGAGTTCGAGGTCCTCCACGCTGCCGGCGCTCGCTGCAAGGCTCAAAATCGTGTCCTGCGCCTTGGCATGCAGGATCAGGCGGGTCGAGTCCGCCTTAGGATCGCATCCCACGATCAGGATTTTCTGACCCATCTCGGCCAGTGCCGCCAACGTATTCTGGGAAGTGGTCGACTTGCCGATGCCGCCTTTTCCGTAGAACGCGATTTGTCTCAGTGAAGACATGTTGTTCTCCATCAACCGATTTGCCAAAAGTTGCGCGCTTCCTACACGCGAGCTTGTTTCTCTCTCAGAAACGGGGCACACGGGTTCAAGGGAAGGAGCGCATCGCTCGCCTTACGCGTCGGCGTGCACTCAGCCCTCACTCAGTGTTGCTGCCGCTTAATAGCAACCGTCGTGCCAACACTGTCCGCGCTCATTAAGCTTCTGATTGCATTCTAAAAAGCCAACGAGCCGTTGAACAACCCCGGAGTGTTTTGCACCGGACAGGATCCGCTCGGCTGTCAGAAAACGAACACCGGCCAACCAATCAGGCTGGAAAACGGCAGCTTGGCATGACCAGATCCAATGCTCTCAAATGGAACGGGACTTGCTCCTCTTCTTGCAAGCCAGTGGTCGGCAATTTGGGCAGAGCGAGATGCAGTCGAGGTTGGCATCTCTAAGGCATGTGACCGGCGATGGGGTTCGTGGTCGATGATGCGAGGTAAATTGTGCGGCTCACCGACCAATTGATCCAACTGATCAGAACGACGCGCCTGAGCCTGAAGGCACTTACAAGGGTGCCTCGGATCGAAACTAGCTGCGGTTCTGCTCCGCGCTTCGTTTGCGAGACATGAAAGGCCAATTCTCGTTGATGAGTTAATCGTCCAACGAAGACATTAAGAAGGGGCGCAAGCACGGTACGGTGCTCAAGCCGCTTATGTGTGATCATTCGCACGAGCGTCAAATGCGCTCTCCGACATAGCGGAACCCGTCGCCGATCGTTCAGCTCAGCGAAGCCACATAGGCAGACCATGGCGACAATCGTCTTTTATCAAAAACCCGGCTGCGTCACCAATGCACGTCAGATGCTGGCGCTGAAGGCCGCTGGCCATGACGTGATAGCCAAGGATATATTGAAGGAACCGTGGGCTGCGGAGGAATTGCGACACTTCTTCGGCAGGACGCCGATTGCATCCTGGTTCAACCGAGCCGCGCCTCGTATCAGGTCAGGCGAAGTTAATCCTGACGCAATCGACGCAGCGAGCGCACTGACGTTAATGCTGGCAGATCCGCTCCTGATCAGACGTCCGCTGATCGACGTCGATGGTGCAAGATGCGCCGGATTCGATCATGAAGCCGTGCTGTCGTTGCTTGGCCGGGACGCGCAAGGTGACCTTGAGGGATGCTCCCACGAACAACAGGGCACGCACTGCCCGCAGATGTGAGGATACGATCGATCATACGACTGCGCCGCCAACCAATGCGAACAACGATCCTGCCTTATCGCTTGGTCAGGATGGCCGACGGCATGTTCGGCGAGACGGCCGACGTGCGTGGCTCTTCGTAACCAGCGGCGCTCAGATTGCTCGGTTTGAATAAGACATGTCGTCGCCTGCGGTGTGGGAAACCACCGCAGTTCTATCGCGCACAAGATTCCTGCAGCCCGGATTTGATCAGAGCTTTGAGCCGAGACACGGTTATTGAATAGATTCGGCTCAGACGGAATGTTAAACTGAATAAACGATACGGACAGAACCACGGAGCTTCGTGGTCGTGATCCTTATGCAACGTGGCTGCATAATTGCGCTACGTGCGCCGCCATTTTGATCAGCATCAAATCAATCGCCGTCTCCCATGTGTGACAGAGGTCTCGCGCGACTCTTCGCGCGAACTTTGGAATGGAGAATTCGATGAGGATCAAAGCAATTCTGACGACGACATCGCTGCTCGCGCTCGCGAGCTCGTTGGCCAGCATGTCGGTTCAGGCCGCCGATCTGGCGCAGGCCCCTATCTACTACAAAGCCCCCCCAATCGAACCCTTCAATCCGTGGATGATCCGCCTGCGCGTTCTCGGCGTTTTACCGGATACCGCAGGCAGCTCCGTCAATGTCGCCGGGGCGTCGCCGCTATCCTCGCCAGCCTCCGGGCTATCGATCAGCGACCAAGCGGTACCGGAGCTCGATATCACCTATTTCTTCACAAGAAACGTTGCCGCCGAACTCATTCTCGGTGTGAGCCGCCATCACATCAGCGGCACAGGTAAGCTAAATGGACTAGATATCGGCAAGGCTTGGCTGTTGCCGCCAACGCTGACTCTGCAATATCACTTCACCGATTTCGGCCCGCTCAAGCCTTACATCGGCGCGGGCATCAACTACACCGTATTCTTCAACCAATCGGCTGCCAATACGTCGCTCGCCGGCCTTGCCGTGACGGATTTGCACATCGCCAACCAGTTCGGCGCCGCGGTCCAATTCGGCTTCGATTATATGCTTGACCGCCATTGGGGCCTCAACTTCGACGTGAAGAAGTTGTGGTTGCGGCCGGATTATTCGGCGACCGTGAACAATGCGATTGCCGTCACTGGTCGCGCCAATATCGACCCATGGCTCGTCAGCGGTGGCATCACCTACAAGTTCTGAGGCTGGAAACACGCTTCAGTGAACTTCCCGGACGCGCCGGGTCGCCGGACGCGTCTCTCCGTTATAATACAGTACAAACGCCAGCGAGATGATGCGTAAAGACGCGTCGTCTCGCCGGTGACCAGGAGCCACTCCCAGCATTGCTCGCGCTGTGCGTCACGGATGTGTCGGTAAGTGGTGGAAAACAATCAAATCGAGCCACTAGTGATAGGCTCCTGCTCGTGCTTCCCGGCATTAGCAGAAGCGGCCGCCTGCCTATCGGCGCCGAGAATTCAAGGCGGTCGCCCCCTGCGAGAGAACGACCGCACTTGCAAGGACATGAGCTCAGGGCTCTTCGGCCCCGATCATGAGTAGAATCCGATCAAGGCTTACCTTGTAGCGCATGTTCTTGAAACCAACGCCATAGCGACAAGTAAGCAGTCCCGTGTTGGGCACGTACTGGAAGCGTTAGGGCACCCGATCATTGTCGAACGTTCCAAGATGCTAGCTACTGGGCGGATAGGCCTGCGATGTTCGATACAAAGGGCGAGCGGCGCTCAAGCGACGCCTTTAGCTTCGCCTCAGCACCATCACGAGGCGATCGACACGTTTGCCCTGCTTGAGATGAGAGTCTACGATTTCATCAACGTCCTCAGGCGTGGTGGCGCGATACCAGATTCCGTCTGGATAGACGACCATCAAAGGACCGGAGTTACAAAAGCCAAGGCAGCCCGTCACCGTGAAACCGACATCAGTGAGGTCTTGCGCTTCGATCGCCTTGCCCATCCGATCCCAGAGGGCCTGCGCCCCAGAAGCGCCGCAACTGCCGTGCGGATGATTCGGCGGACGCTGCGTGTTGCAGGCAAAGACGTGATGCCTATAAAGTTGAGGAAGCTCGAATTCGGTTTCTGCGTTCATGCGCCTATCCTGAAATCAACGGCCTCCGTCATCTGAAAAGAGACAAGATCCGAGCGCATCCGCCCGAACAACCTGCTCCTCAGTCGAACGCCGCATCGACCAATTGATCCTACTAATTCCCACTCCAGCTTGCGAAAGCGGGCGACATGCCGATGATGATCGCTGACGATCAGCGATACTCGACATCTAGAATATCCTCCTTGATCAGCTTCAACCTCGCGGTGTCTCCCTCCGCATTACTTACGCAACCATCCAACTTTTCCAAGCAAGTTCCGCACCAGATGCGTAGCGATCATTTCTTCAGCGATCTCATTCTATGCTCCGGCGCGATTGACGATTATCCGGCGCGACTGACAATTATGCCGAGGTTGCAACATTGTCGCCCTCCCTTGTTCCATGCGTGACATATGGCACATCGCGTTTGATACGCTCCCGCTTCAGCATTTCGCGTTGCGCACCGTTCGCACGCACAATAGCCGGACCACGCCAACGCGCCCGTTCGTGCATTCGACCTTGGCGGCCGCCACCGGCTGACTATGGTGCGGCACTCGCTAAGGGCATCGCATGAACGAAAGCTTGGCATTGCAATTGCTACGCCCGCTTCGGCGGTCGTCCAAGAATTGTGACACAGGATCGTCATTCCTCCAGACCAAACGGTCCTGTCAGTCTGGGTCCCCCCATTTCAACCAGCCCAGACGGTGCCCTCGGCGTAACCGCCGAGGGCATTTCCTTCTCAAAGACATCGTATCCAGCGGCGGCAATGGCCTGCTGGCTCGATTTGGTGCGCTAGCGCCAAAGCACCTCCTAGGTGCCGCGAAGGTCGCGGTCGCACGAGGTTCGGCTGTTCGCCTCTCAACGCCAAAGCATTGACGCGCGTCCGCGCCCAGCACTCGCTGGTACGATGGCATTATTCGGCGACAACACGCCGGAGACGTGTTGAGCAACAGCCAAGTGACGCCTGCTAATCGGGATGGATCGTTATATCCATGGTTTCGTCGCTGTCCTCGAACGGCTCGGAAAACCGATCATCCTCAAGTAGCTTGATGCCACACAGGCAGACGTCACCTTCGATGACGGCGAGTGCGATCGGCTCAAGTGTTTGTCCAGTGCAGGGACCATCGATGCACAGCCCGGTGTCGATCTCAAATTTCGCACCGTGCCGTGCGCATCTGAGAAAGGAGCGATCGGAGGAGAAGAACTCGCCGGAGCCGATGTTGAGCCATAAGCTGTCATGCGGACAACGATTGACGTAGCCTAGATAGTCATCGTCAAAAGTGCGAACCACAACAATTGGAAACGGCCGGCTCTCGCCGCTGTCGTCTACCTGCGACAAGCTAAAGGCCTTGGCGCCACACCGCTCGATGGCATCGACCGGACAGACGGCGAACACCTCGATCTGATCACACATCGGGCCGATCATCCCTTTGCTTATCCAGGCCTCGCAGTTTCCTGCTTGAAAGCTTCGACTGCAGCCCGGGCCAGCCGAAAAACGCCGCGGCCACGAGCGAGCGGCCGATAGGTCGAGCCGGCACGGGTATTGAGGACATCAAACCATTGGTTCGGCGTGAGCTTCGCCGGGCGCTCGCTGATTTGGATCACTCTCCCGTTTGGAGCGAAGCGGACGTGAATGATGACCTGTTGAGAAGTCATGGCAACCCCTATTTGGCCGACTTTAAAGACCCGAGCCGAAACTGAGGATCTCTGTTGCGACGTGCTCCGTTTCCGGCAGCTTGCGTGGCCTCCAGCCGCGGCTTGGAGACCGCGCCTCGCTACTTTCGAGCAGGTCTTCTTCGTGCCCACGGCCCCCCTCGGTCGCCCCGCTCATCTCGCGCGACGTCGCAAGTGGGATCATCGCATTCAATCGTGGTCCTTCGATGTGGTGGATGACGCGCATCTCAGTAGATCGCTGCCCCTGCGCCCACGTTGATCGAGGCATCCTTTACGGCTTCGACAATGAACTCGATCCTGTCGTTCGTGAGATGGGTGTGAAACGGCAGCGCCAGGGCGCGATCGGCGATCTTTTCGGCAACAAGGAAATCGCCACGTCGATAGCCGAGTTCGAAGTAGTGGCGTTGCAAGTGCAGCGGATGGCTATAAGCGACGGCTTCAATTTGGGCGACTCGCAGATCATCGACGATGGCATCGCGGCCGGATCGCGTGAAGCGTGTTCCAAGATGGACGAGATAGAGCAACCAATTCACCTCGGTCACATGGGGACCGACGTAAGGCGGCTTGATGCCCTCAAATGATTGCATATGCGCGTTGTAGAGCTGCTCCACCAGCCGACGACGCTCCAGGATTTCATCGAGACGCTTAAGCTGCGCCAGACCCAAGGCTGCCGTGAGATCGCTCATGCCGGCTTGGTATGGTGCTGCGGCACCGACGATCACGGAGGAGCGTTCGTCCAGGCGGTGGGCGCGATAGCGACGCAAGCCAACCGCGATGTCGATATCGTCCGTTACCACCATTGCGCCTTCGCCACAACTTAGGGCCAAGGGCTGGGCAAAGTCGAAGACCGCCAGGTCGCCAAACCGGCCGACGAGTTCGCCCTTGTAGCGCGATCCGATTGCTTCGGTGGAATCCTCTAGAAGCGCCAGATGGTGGCGCTGCGCGATCGCCCGCAATTCCGACCACGGCGCGGGATGGCCGTTGGGATTGCCGGTGACAATCGCCCGCGTGTGGGCCGTGATGCGCTCTTCGGCTTTATCTGGGACCAATGTTCCCGACCAATAGTCGATGTCGGCAAATACCGCCCGCGCGCCTGCAAGACCGATCGCATGGACGGTCTCGCGGAGGGAATAGGGCGAAGCGATGACTTCCTGCCCTGGCCCGATGCCGACCGCCTTGAGCGCAAGCACGAGCCCAATGGTGCCGCTCGAGACCGCAACGGCATATTTGCGGCCAAGATAGGCTGCAAAAGCGTGCTCGAACGCCTCAGTGACCGACCCATTGGAGATCTGCGGCGAGCACAGAATCGTTTCCACGGCGGAGAGCTCGGCGAAGGTGATATCGGGATCGGACAATGGAATGAAGGACGTATTTGCCTCCATCCTGTCCGCACCATCAGGCCGATGCGCTGCCAGTTCAATCCCGCTCACCGCGCAACATTCCTTCTTGCCAACACGATGCCGGTCGCCCGCTTCGGATCGGCCGTAATCTGCACGCAGTGATCCGACCCGTCGAGCAAATGCAGGTCGAAACGAGGGAACCGCCGGAACGGCTGATCCGTCACATCCGACGCATCGCAGCGAACGCATGCAAGCTGCGGAAAGCGGCGCCGCAGCTCGACAAGGGGGCCCATGTCCGCGCCGTCGACAGCAAGCAGCCCTTCGATTTCAATCAATTCCTCCGCAGTAAGCGCCATCGTGGCTCCTCTAGGACTCCCTAAGGTGGTCATCATTGCCAGAACAGGCGCTCCGGATCCGCGTTCAACTCATCGATTGCTGAAGTCAAGTGGTGGTAAAGGCTGTAAAATTCCCAGATCCCTTGCGCGTGGTTCTTGCAAAACAGCTTCCAGATCCCACTGACGGTGTCGTAAAGAATCAGCGCGACATCAATGAGACCACCATCCTGGTCGATATTGCGCGAGCAACAGGGACTCTCGATCAGATAACCACCCCTCACTGGCGTCACGTTCGGCGAGACATACAGATAGCGCTTGCGCGAGCTCAAGCCGCGCTCGATCCGCATGCGATCGAGCTCGTTTGGGTGAGGAACCAACCCGGTTTTTACCTTCCTCATCAGCGCGGCAGTCATCGCGAAAGCCCCCCTTCAGAGCACCGTGATTTCTTCTTCAAAACAGCCAATGAGCCGTTGCACACCAAAATCGACAGTATAGATCGGCACGTCGGCTTCGGTATGGATAGCGACTCTGACGATCTCGCCGGTTGCTCCGGCGCCGAGCACGATCCCGTCGGGTTCCGTATTGGGAAAAGAGCCATCGTTGATGAGGTCGACCGCCGCTTTAACGCGTTGGCCCCGCCGATATTTCGGAAAGCGGTCCTCAGTCATGACACAGCCTCTTCCGGCAATGGCAAATCATCGATCTCCTCGCACGCGTCCACCGACTCAAGCTCCTTGCGCTTCATGCCAACGCGGTAGCCACGTTCGAGAAACTCGACGCCGTAGATGTAGAATTGCTGCAGGAACGTTCCGATCGAAACGACGTAACCGACCTCTCCCTTCTTGACCAACACCTCGCCAATCTCTTTGCCGCGAAAGGTGCCATCATTACGGATGGTGCGATTGGCCCGTACCTTTTCGCTAAAGCTGAAGAAAGGCGGCCCGCTGAGCTCGACGACGTCGCTATCGCGAACGATTTTATTCATGCAGCGCTCCTCATGGACACGCAGGGCCGCCGCCATACCAGCGCAAGCGAGGTCCTGCATCGATTTGTCCTCATTCTCGAAGACATCCCGCGATTCACCAGCGGCAATGCCGCACGCCATTTCAAGGCGGAGATACCGGTCAGGACCGTGCTGCGGTGCAGTTCGCACCCTCGGCAACAGTCCCTGCATATTCTCGAATCGCACGGAGGCGTTCGGGTCGTTCGCCATGGCTAACGGCCACTCATCGCGGACAACCCATGCCAGAGAGTGGCGGCACTCGACCTCCGCATGACTCATCAATCGGTAGAACAGCTGCAGCGATGCGGCGCGCAACGGCGCGATCAACTTCATTGTGCTGGCCGGCCAGCATCGGCGCCATTCCTCGCACATCAAGCGAAGATCCGGGCCAGACGGCGAGGCTGCGATGGGGCTCGCTTCGCAGGAGCAGGCGCATGGGCTCATTCCTGGGCACGGTTCGCATCATCAAGCGGCGGCAATCCGTTCACTGGGCTCACCTTTAGGCTGGCGCCTGGTATCGCGCCAAGGATGTGTCAACAACGCAGGTATTGTCGACTGGACAGGCGGCGACGCATTGCGGCTCGTCGAAATAGCCAATGCATTCGGTACATTTTGCCGGTTCAATGACGAAGCTCCCCGCCTTCTCAGAGATTGCAACGTTCGGGCACAAGGGTTCGCAGGCTGAGCAGCTCGTACACTGCGAAGCAATGATCTTGAATGGCACATCCCCCCCTACGCCGCAGAGATCACGGCTTTCTGCCGAATCGACGCGTCGCCGCGCTTCACGTGCTGGATCTCACCGCTTTTCACCCGGTCGAGATAAGATCGGAACCAGGAGATCACCGACTTCTCAAACAACTCATGCGCGTATTGATCAACCGGCTCGATTCCGGCCTTGATCAGGTTGCTTTTCGGGCTGCCGCCGATTTTGGCCACGAACACCGCGTGGCAGTCATTGATGCCGCGAATGATAGTCGAAAGCCTATCCTTCTCCCCATCACCGCCTTGGCAGTAGACGTCTACGCGGCGGTGGCCGACGAATTTAGTGCCGGATGTGGAAAGTTCGTAGACTTGGAATTCCCTCGCATGTCCAAAGTGCTCGTTGATCAGGCCGGAGCCTTTGGTTGCGACTGCCACCAGAAGCGAGATCTCGCTCGCCGCTCCGCCCAATTCCCCGAGCTCTTCTTTGCTGGCCGCGGCCTTGGCAGCACGCTCATCCTCTACCCGGTCTTGGTAAGCCTTGCGCATCTCGAGATCGTATTTGACGTCCATCTTCATGACTCGGTCGGTCGTAAACTCTGCGCTGCGATCTTCTCCGAGTAGACCCACAGCATCGGCACGGCACTGACGGCAGTGACGCATCATGTTCATCTCCCCTTCGCAAGCATCTTGCAGCGCCTTCAATTCCTGCGCTGTCGGCCCGCGTTGACCGTTGAGGCCAAACACCGTGCCGTACTCGGGTGCGGAGATCAGCGGCATGATATTGTGGAGGAAGGCGCCGCGCGACTTCACCGCCTTGTTCACTTCGACCAAGTGACCGTCGTTGATATGCGGGATCATCACAGAGTTGACCTTACACAGGATCCCCCGTTCGCTAAGCATCTCCAAGCCTAGCAGCTGGCGATCGGCAAGTACCCTTGCCGCGTCGAGGCCGGTGTAGCGCCTGTGGTTGAAGAAGATCCAAGGATAGATCTTGGCGCCGATTTCGGGGTCGATCATGTTGATGGTGATCGTGACATGGTCAACCTTGGACTTGGCGATGACGTCAACATAATCTGGCAGGCTCAGCCCATTGGTTGATAGACACAGCTTGATGTCCGGAGCCGCTTTGGCGACGAGTTCGAACGTCTTGAACGTCTTTTCTGGATTGGCCAGCGGATCGCCGGGACCGGCGATGCCAAGCACGGTCATCTGGGGAATAGTGGCCGCGACCGCAAGCGCTTTCTTTACCGCCTGCTCCGGCGTGAGCTTCTCGCTCACCACGCCCGGACGTGATTCGTTGGCGCAGTCGTATTTGCGGTTGCAGTAGTTGCACTGGATGTTGCAGGCTGGCGCTACTGCGACGTGCATGCGCGCGTAATGATGATGCGCCTCTTCGCTGTAGCAGGGATGGCTCTTCACTTTTTCCCAGATCTCGGTCGGCAGATCGCCTTGCCCTGCCCGCGAGCCGCAACTCGCCTGCCCGGAGTTGGACGAGGTGCGGCAGCCCTTATGCTCGGCGGCCTGCACCATCTTGCTGGCACCTACCGCAGCTTTGGCACATTTTCCGCGCCCGACGACCGCGTTCATTTCCCATGTCTCCCTGCAGGCAATGATCGGTTTCTCAGGACCAGCCCCGAGAGCCTCAGCAAGAGCAGTAGCAACTCATATGCCATGGTAGAGTCGATGCGATTGTAGCCATGCGCCAAACAGTTAGCTGGAACAGCAACGCAACCGAATGCAAGAACAGCAACCATGCGCGTGTTTGAAAGCCAACAAGCACGTCATGTTCCTGCCGCCGAGCTCCACGGCGGGTGCATTCATTCAAACGCCACGCATGCGCGATCCCGGCTCCTTCCCCGTTGACCTTGATGCGATGCGGCATCTGACAATAGGCCGATGCGACCTGGTGGTCCGGCTTCGCAACGCCCTAATGGGTGAGCAGTATCTCGACTGCGCGAGGCAATCCAATCGCAAGCGGCGTCAGGCCCTGCTCGCGCAGAAAGCGGAGCTCATTGCGTGAGAGCGCATCTAGATCAACGATCGCATAGTGGGTTTTGGCTGTACGCTTGATGATTTGCCGGGCATAGCTACGCAACAGCTGGTCGTTGAACCGACAGCCGATGAAGAGAAAGCTCTGTCCGATCCGCCTTTCTTTGATGATGTCCGGAATCGGTGTCTGGATGTCGATTTCGGTCAGCACCTCGACATAGTCCGCGTCGGAGATCAGGAAGTTCTTTGCCGGCTGCACACCGCCATGCGGCTTGTACAGCACCGTCGCCCAGCCATCCGCCACGACACCGTCGACCGCTTGGCCAATCGAGTCATAAAAGCGATACCAGCGATTCTCGCCAATGCTGGCGCGGGTGATACCCTGCACTTCGCCCCATCCATCGCGCTTATCCAACGCCCCGCGCATCGCGCCATCATACCATGTATCGACTATGATGGGCAGCGACAGAGACGCAAGATGATCGTGCAAGGCGGTCGGCTCGACCGGCCGAGCGAAGGCCTGCGCCATCAATGCCGTCACGGTGGAGCGATGTTTGCTGATTTCGATGTGCTGCGCCGCGGCCCATGCATTGCTGTTGGCCCGTCGCGGCAGCGCGACCTTGCTGGCGAAGAAAGCAGATAACGCCTCAGGCGTCGTCGGCACATCGGGTCTGGACAGTTCAGCAAGGCCAGGACCGATATAGGGAACAATGCTCGCGGCCCTCAGCCCGGCAGCAACGTCCGCGAGAATGGCCTTAGCATCGGTTGCGTTGACAAAATCGATTTGCACGGGCGCATTCACGGATCGTCACCGTTTTCGCCTCGTTTCTTGGCATTGATTGTCACCGGTAAGCGCGTATCGGTCGCCATCTGCGGCAAATCGAGCACCCAGCCATTGGCTATTTTGATCCAGCCGCCCCATAGCGTCTCGTGCTCGGATTCCACGATCGACTGTTCGAGATCCTTTTTCGGCACGTAGATCGACAGGCCCGAGTCCGGAGCGCGGCGAATCATGATCTTCACGAGCTCAACTCCCTCGACTGCCGCGCATAGCTGGCCAGACTGGCCGATCCCCGCAAATTGGCGCGCAGGCGAGCCACGATGTCGCATAGTACGCACACGACCTCATCGACCTCCGCAACAGAGGTTTCACGCGACAGAGAAAAGCGCACCGCGCCGCGCATACTCCGCTCCGGCACCCGCATGGCGCGCAGAACATGCGATGGCTCCATTGAGCCGGACTTGCAGGCTGCCCCCAGCGACACTGCAATGCCCGCACGATCGAGATGATGGACGATTGCTTCGCTTTCAAGATCATCGAACGCGATGTTGGCCGTGTTGGTTAGCCGGTTGCTAGTATCGCCGAGCACCGCGCACTCGCCGCTGTGCAAAATCCCCTGCTCCAGGCGGTCGCGCAACGCACCAATGCGAACACGCTCCGGCTCGAGCCGCTCCACCGCCAGCTCCGCAGCTTTTCCAAGACCAACGATGCCAGGGATATTCTCAGTACCGCCGCGGCGCCGACGTTCCTGTGATCCGCCCCAAATCAGCGGCCGGAATTTTGTCCCTTTGCGCAGATAGAGCGCGCCAATCCCTTTTGGGCCATGCAGCTTGTGCGCCGAAAGCGACAGCATGTCGATCGCACTGTCCTTCAGGTCGACGCGTACCTTACCGACGGCCTGGACCGCATCTGTGTGAAACAGCGCGCCTGCCTCACGGGTCAACCCGGCCAGAAACTCCACGGGAAAAATCGTACCGGTCTCGTTATTGGCCCACATGGTCGAGACGATCGCCGTGCGGGGCCCGAGCGCGCAGCGAAACGCCTCGATGTCGAGCCGGCCGCGGGAATCTACCGGTATGATATGTGTCTTGACGCCTTTCGGCGCCAATTGCTCGACCAGCGAAAGGATGGCGGAGTGCTCAACCGAGGTGGTAACGATCTCGTCACGGCCTTCCTGGTTCGCAAGCGCCGAGAGGATGGCAGCACTATTTGCCTCGGTCCCACCGGAGGTAAAAACGATCTCATGATCGTGGGCATTCCCCAACAGATCCTGCAAGCTACGGCGCGCCTGCTTCAGCGCGATTGCGGCCTCGCCGCCAAAGGCGTGGCTGGATGAGGCATTGCCGAATCGCTCGGTGAAGTAAGGCAACATGGCTTGCACGACGGAAGGATCAGTCCGCGTCGTCGCGTTGTTATCGAGATAAATCGGCACCTGATTCCCTGCTCAATCTCACGCCTTGGCTGCTGCAGCAACCGGGATGAAACGGACGAATTCGCCGAGTCTCTCGACAAGCCGCGCCTGAACGCCTTCCAACGATCCGCTCAAAAGCTCGCAAAACGCGCTGCCACCAACGCAGACCATGTTCCTGCTGCCACCGATCCGGATCACTCGACTGCTGTCACCCCGTTGCAGAATGGATCGGATCTTCTCGAGTACGGCGCGAATGCGCGGTCTTCGGCCGTTCACGGCGGCCTGCAATTGCCTGAGTTGCTCTGATTCGGCCGACATGCTCGATGTCTCTTCCATATCAGCTGAACGATTTTCCGCAGGAGCAGCTCGAGGTGGCGTTCGGGTTGTGAAAGGTGAAGCCTGCGCTCTCCAGCGCCATCACGAAGTCGATGGTTGTTCCGACCAGATGTTGATGGCTCTTGTCGTCGACAAACACCTTCAGGTCACCGCACTCAATCACTTTGTCGTCGGGCTTCGGTTCCTCAACCAGACCCATCGTGTATTTGAACCCGTTGCAGCCGCCTGCCTCGACCATAATGCGCAGGCCGCCAGCTGGCTGTGTCGATGATGAAATCGCACTCTTGACCGCATTCACCGCGCTATCCGTCAGGTTGATCATGGCTTATCCTTCATCTGCTTAGGACTGCGTGCTCTTGGCAAGTCATGTGCCAGCGCGCAGACATTTGATGATGCTTGCCTTTTCGGGCCACGCCTGTTGACTTTGGTACTCGTGTCGAATTTCGGACAAGGCTGCTTCAGGCTGTCGGTGCCCATTTCACGCCTTTTCCTTCCCGGCTATGCCGCAGACCGCTGCACATGGGCGGCAAGCAATTTGCATTGCATCTCGCACCGACGCCGAAGCGTTGGTGAAACGCTTAGATCGAGGAACGTTCTAATGACTGCAATCGAGAACACCGCACTCGGCAGACTTGAGAAGGAGGGTCGCCTGCTCAATGCCGTATTCAAAGGCGGGACCATTAAGCCTGGGCGGTTCGGCTTTCGCGGTGACGTCGCACTGAAATTCCAAACCCAGGTCGCGGACGAGAAGCGGCCGCCGGACTATTCGATCGAACAAGTTTTGACCATCGCCCATGATGGAGAGCGAACCATTCCGGTGCTAGCCGGCTATCTGCATTCCTTCGCCTATCTTGCCGACGTTGCAGGCGTGCTGGACGGCGCGTTAAGCCCCGACGGCAGCTACTTCATGTTCTGCAACAACATAGATCTGCTGGCGAAATACCGAGTCAGGCTTGGCGATGCCACTTTCCACGTCCTTCCGTGCGACGAGTCCACAGTTTGGAAGGAGATGATGGACCTGGTCGGAATCAACAAGGACGACATCAAGAAGCTCGATTCAGGTGGCAAGCTGGATTACCTGCTCGATGCGGCAAAGAATCTGGATCTGTCCTGTGATGAGATCTCGTACGAAGATGGGCTGAAGAGGATGGAACCCGTGAAGAATCGAAACGAAAATCGGCCGGTCTGAGCGCTGGCTTCATTCATCAAAAGGCGTATCGTCTTCGACAAGACGCACGCCGACGACACAGATATCACCATCCAGAACTGTCAAGGCGATCGGCGTGAGCGCTCTGCCCTTGCACGGACCTTCGACGCACCGGCCAGTGCCAAGTTCGAAGGTCGATCCGTGTTTACCGCACATCAGCCGGACGCCGTATGGATCGAGGAACTCGTTCCGCTCCCAGTCCAAATTAACGCCGTTGTGCGGGCATCTATTGAGATAACCGAGCACCGTCTTGCCCCAGCGCACCACAACGATAGACCACGGCCGCTGATTGCCGTCGTGATCGACGATCATAAGACGGAATCCCATGGCCCGGCGGCTTGGAATGTCGCTAAGACCGCAAATCGCGTAAATGGCGTCTGACTGCATTCATTGCTCGTCGAATACGACGACACGCTTCATATCACCTGTGTCAACAATGCGACAACCGTAGGAGCTCGCCAGATTGGCTCCGCATTGTAGCACTCGAGACGTAAAAGCTCGCCTGTACAACAACTCACTCGCGTTGGTGCATGATGAGACGAATCCCGCGCAAGCATTGATCTTCTAGCCTTTCGAAGGTTCCGCTTTCGTCCACAGTCAGGCGAGTCGCATCGCACTGCGGAATGGTGTGGCTGTCTACGGTATGTGACGAAGCACACCGTCTCTTTGTATTCTCGATCTTCGCATGTGCATAGATGTGCTTGCGTTTGCGGGCCTGCGCAGCTTGACTGATGAGAATGATGCATTTCAACCAAGACTGGCGAAAATGCAGGGACTGCTGAATGCTCCGCAGACGCCGCATTGACCGCCAGCTAACAACGCCGCACGCGTCGTTGCTGCAGTCGATCTAATAGCTCGCCGCGAGGCACGCCTTAAAGTCGGCGTGCCCGCTGTTGGCGGTAACCGCGGTCACCGCCAAAATCATCCTTGGGCGCACACCGGGAGCGTGCGCCTCATCAGGCCATAGCCTTCGCTGGCGCGCGCAATCCACGAAACGCCAGCCATTTCCTGCCGGCTCCCGCGACTTACAGCTGCTCTACTCTGTGTGCAGCCCCGCAAGGGCGCGCTCCAAGTAGTAGTATTCTGTCGAATCATCTTCGTCAGAAGAGTCAAACTGGCGAGGCGCTTGGGTCGTGCTATCACCATCCCCTGCCCTGGCGAGGTACTTTGTAGGCTTGCCTACTCGCTGCCACTCGTCGTTCTCATTCTTGGTCCACACTTCCGGATGCTGGTGAGGATCAAGCACCCAGTGGTTTCGCCCCACGTGAACAAAACCCATTTCCGCCAGGCGGGGTTCCATCCCGCCTAAGGCTGGTTTTGACAAGATCAGCGGCTCAGCGCCGTTGCGCGCATCAATTCTCAGTTGATGTTCCAGCAGAATATCGCCCGCATTCTCGACCAGGGGATGTGTCACCCGAAGGTCTACCACAGACGTCAGATCGTTGCGGCCAAACTGGTTCCGGAAGGCGTCTCCTTTGATCCGAACCGGACCTCCCACTCTTAAGAGGCCGACCGTTTCGTCACCCAATTTATAGCTGAAAAATTTCGCTGGCCTGGACAGATCATCGTAGGTGTGGAGATAGCTTCCAGCGACCGTTGCTGCGCGCTCAGCTTTCTTGGATACGAAATCCGAGTACTCTTCCCGGCTACTTGCGATGCTCTGGATATCAGAACCCAGAAATCTCCACAGTCCGTCATTGAAGGAAGAGCGATCGATCTCGGAAATGGGCGGATTGGATTCCAGAGAGTATCGCGCCGGCGACGCCCCACTTGAACCGACGCCTGCAACCATTTCCGCAAAATGCGAGCTGTCCCCCGCCTCTCCCGCTTCATCAGCTTGGCTGGCGCCTGTGGACGGGCTCGATGAGCCAACGATTCTGCCATACATCAGATCGCTCTCCTATCGGCAAATTTGCACGCTGTTGAGCTCGTGCCGCGCAAGCTCTGCCGACTAGAATACACAGCCTAGCTTACCGCAAGCTGACCCAGATAGCGCAAAGCCTCTGTCCGCCTCGCACGCTACGACCAGGCGCTCCGCGCGCATTCGCCGCACTCGCTACTCATCGAATTGCATTCGGTGAGTGCACATTACGTCATATGACGATGGTCCATCCCTCAAGGACTGGCCACTCATCGCCACACGCACGATCGCCTTTCATTAGAGCACTTGCAGGCTGGGGGTTTGATCAGATACTTGAACAAATGCACACGTCTATCGAGGACCGGCCCGCCCTTACGCTCTCGTTTTCCAGTTCTGTGCGTTTTAGTCGTGTGCTGCCGATATCGACCATTTCGTGACGCGCTGTTGCGCTGTCCCCGCCGTTCGGTGCAGCGGCATCGTCGGGCCGCGGCAGGTCGTCTAGGCCATCGAGACTATCAGCGCAGGCCGGCCTGATCTTCACGCCCGTGTTGCACGCGACCAGCAATGGCTCTCGCCCGCTACATGCCGCACGCCTGCCGTAGGGACAGACCCGGCCTTCGGCTTACGCAGCTTCGGTTGCGGCTGATCCGTGGGTCTGACAACTGGCCGGGCAAACTCTGGCGCAGGCTCCGCAGCCGATGCAGGCGCCCTGATCATTCAAAACCATGATCTTCTTTTCAATTTCATCGTCATCGTCATTGTCGAGGTCGACAAGTTCGCCACTTTCGTTGATCCCCCTCAACGTCATGACATCTCGACCGCACACCTTGAAACACCGGCCACAGCCGATGCACTTGTTGGCATCTATCGAAATCAAGTAGTCCGGCGTCCAGTCGCGGCCATCACGCGTTGCAAATGACATGAATCGGCCTCCTCTAATTAACTTCCAGCGCCTTCAAATCATGGCTCTTGCGTTCGAGTTCGGCATAGGCATCATGCGCCTTCTGCGCCACCACCATGATCGATGTCCAGTTGATGGGAAGTTCTTCCGAGAGGTCGTGCAGATCCATTTTGGCTTGGAGCGCTTTGGCCGAAAGTTTCTTTAGCTCCGCCTTCAGTAGTTCACGATCGCTCATGAATGCCCTCAATAGTTTGCCACGTCCGGAAATTTCCGAATCAAGTCAATTCCGGCCCCGACATATTTGTCACCCTCCTGCGCGAGCTTTGCGAGGTTATCGAAGCCGAAGCGATGCATATCGCGCAGCTGCCTGTTCACGGCGATCAGCCGCCCCCCGATCAGCACCATGCGGCCAAAACCTTCATGGTGCATCTTCAGCATCGGCTGGATCATCACGCCGGTAGCTCTCTCGATCGAGAGTGCGACTGCATTGAAGAACAGCTCCAGCCGCCACAGCGTGTCGGGATCAGGATCGCCGACAATCGGCAGTGCCCGTCGCTTCTCCTTGTCCAAGATATAGGGTTCAAGCAGCTCGAAATCGCTCTTGGCCTCCCAGGCTCCGTTGGTATCCTGAGCACGCCATATCTTGACCAGTTCCTTGAGGAACGGGGAATCGAGGGGGTCGCCCTGCTGCGCCATTTCTGTGGCCTCGGTCATCTCACCTCATTCGTCGAACTCGAATGTGCGCCGTTGGTCCTTCGCCAAGGCCTTGCGTAGCCACGGCGGCGGCGTGCCCTTCAATACGCGCTCGAGCTTTTCGAGCAGCGCCAGGATGTTCTCTGGCTTATTCACCTTGATAGGATGGATGTTGTTGGCCACCACCCGCGCAGCACCGGCACCGCCGATGGCGGCAACATACAGGATTGCACAATCCTTGATTGCCTCGATCTTCGGCGCCAGCTTATCGTCGTCACCGTCTTCCTTGAGATCTCCCTCGAACTCAACCGCTTTGAGAAACACGTGCCCGTTTGGCGCGACATCGTAGATGGCGATATTCTTTGCCCAACCAAAATGGGCATCGACGCGTCTTAGGTCTTGTGTGGCGAATGCGACCTTCATGCAGTCGACCTCTCAGCTGCACTGCGGTGGCCCGACATTGGCGGCTGTGCCGCCGAAGGCCTCCACCTATCGGGCGTCGGCTGATGATTCTCCTCGCGGTCCGCGATCACAAGATTGGCGATATCAAAGATCAGATCGCGCGTACCACGATAGCCGACGGATAGCTGGTGCCCTGCACCAAGCCGATCGAATATCGGAAAACCGGCTCGATAGAACGGGATTTTCAGCCGAGCCGCCGCTTGCCTGCCATGCGAATGCGTGATCAGCAGGTCGCAATGCTTTGTTCTGGCTAGCTCTTCCAGATCCTCAAGATCGCCGATCAGCACCTCCTTGGTCTTGATCCGCTCGATCACCGCCGACTGCGTGGTCGTCACCGCCGCGCTCACCTGCGCGCCCATCTCGTGCAGCATACTGGACAGGTCGAACAGCAGGTCTGGCTCGGCCGCGATTGCAAGTTTGCGACCACCAATATGGAAGTGCGCGTCCAGCATTGCGTCAGTGAGCTGGCCGCGCTGGCGCCGATATTTCGATGGCACGGGGCGGCCGCTGATCTCGCTCAGAAAAGTCACGAATTCGTCGTTCGGACCGAGACCGCATAACCGTTCGAACAGGCGAAATGGCACGCCGGTCCTGGCCTGCATGACCTCTGCTGCTCGCCGCATCTGCCCGCCTATCGCGATAGTCCACCCTGCGCGGCCCATGCTCGCGATTTCGTCCACGCCGATGCCGCCGATGGTCGTTGGGGTAAAGTCATCAGGGATATGCCCATCGAGCGACCCCGCCAGATCAGGCAGGAAGGACGGCCGCAACCCAAAATCCTCCAGGATGGCACGAAGTTCATCAAGATCACCCGGCGTGAGGTGGCATCCTGGAAGAACATTCACCCTCGATGGATCGCGCAGGCCATTGACGTTTGGCCCTTCCACCAGCAACTCCACAATGCTCGCCACGGCCTTCTCCCAGCCGTTCTGGAACGCCCCCTTGAAATCAGGCGTCGAGACATAAACCAGCGGTAATTTCGCAAGCTGCGGATGCTTGTCCCGGATCAGCTTGAGGTAGGCATCGACATCGTCTCCATTGGTCTCGGTGACACCGGTCGAGCAGATTCCGATGATCTTTGGCTTGGTACGATTGTAGATATTGAGTATCGCCTGCTCGAGATTCTCATAGCCGCCGAGCACGGTCGCGACCTCGCTCATCGCAGTGGTCTGCAGCGGTACAGCCTCCTTGAAATGCCGCACAAAGAGGGTGAGCCCGAAGGAGGTGCAACCTTGTGAGCCGTGCAAAAGCGGCATCGCCCCGCTTAGCCCCATGAACGCAAATGCGCCGCCGATCGGCTGGCTCATCTTCAACGGGTTAACCGCGCATGCTTTTGTCGGCAACGTCGCGATGGCCATGACACCTTCCTATTCGGCGGCCTGCAGCCCGGCGGGCGGCGCGGACGCCAGGACGTCCTCGATGCGTCGCTTGCAGCAGCCACCGACGGCATTAGTGTGATTTCTGACTGCCTCGACGCTCTTCAGGCCATGCGCGTAGATCGCATCTTCGATCGTGCCGAGATCGACCGTGTTGCAGGAGCAGATCTTTCTCGCGCGCCGCGCCGCTTCGGCGAGCGCCGGATCGCGCGCGATCGCCGCCACCGGCGATTGCATATGCACCATCGCCTTGGCCAAGGCCTCCCATGGCGCCGGTCGACGTAGCTGGTCCCACATCGGGTTAGAGAGCGACTTATCGATCTCCTCCACCAGCTTGACCATTCCGACATAGCCCATATAGGCGTGGCAACGCTCCTGGTTGACATCGAGCCAGGGCATCGCCGCCTTCAGTGCAACGAACTGCGATTTGCCGCCCGAGAGCATGATGTCCGCCTTGGCGTCCTTCAGCATTCTGTACATTTCGCGCGGCGTCATATCCTCGATCATGTGGGCATCTTGCCCCATGAGCAGCTTGATGCGTTCCTTGTCTTCGCTCGTCGACTTCTTCACGCTGGTTCCGACCATTTCGAGGCCGGCTTCCTGTAGCGCCGCAACGACCGACCATGACTTGACGCCGCCGGTAATCAATAAAGCCTTCTTGCCTTTGAAGCGTGGCTTGTACGGCTCGATCGCAGCCCACGCTCTCGCCTCCTCGCGTGCGATCACCGCTTCGGTGCGCCCGAGCAGCTCTTGCGGCGCGCCACGTTCAACCAATAAGCGGGCGATCTGGCGCAGCGAATAGCTCGAATCCTGAATACCGTAGAATGACCCTTCGAAGAACGGGATCCCGTAGCGTTCCTCCATCTTGCGTGCGACGTTGACCATGGCCTTCGAGCACACCAGCATCGCTGCCCGTGCGCGATGGGATGAAGCGACTTCGCGATATTTGCCATCGCCCGAGATGCAAGACAGAATCCGGATGCCAAGCTCTTCGAACAACGGCTTTACCTGCCAGAGCTCTCCCGAGAGATTAAATTCTCCGATCAGGTTTACATCGTACGGCGTGGCGTAGTCCGGCTCCTGCGTTCCGATTACATAGTCGAGCAAGGCCTCGCCGGCGAGCTTGTTACCGAGGTTCTTGGAACCAACGAACCCCGGGGAATTGATCGGAATCACCGGCTTGCCGAACCTTTGAGACGCCGCCTTGCAGACCGCGTTGATATCGTCGCCGATCATGGCCGGGATGCAGGTCTGATAGACGAAGATTGCGGGCGGGTCGCGCTTGTCGATGATCTCTTTGATCGCTTTGCAGAGCCGCTTCTCGCCCCCAAATACGATATCGGTTTCGCTCATATCGGTTGTGAATGCCGTGCGCCACAGACTAGAGCCGGAGGACGCCGCGCCGCGATTGTCCCAAGAATTGCCTTCGCATGCGATCGGACCATGCACGAGGTGAGCGACGTCGGTAAAGGGCTGCAGCGCAATCTTGGCGCCGTCGAAGGCACACCCGCCCGCAGCGCCGCCCGGCTGCAGTTGCTTGGTGCAACCCTTCTTGCGCTCAGCCTCCGACTTATTGCCATTCTTGGCGCAGCCCGGCTCGCTGAAGATATCCTGGACCGTGGCCGCTAGCGAACTCATCAGCTTTTTCCTCTCTGCGAAAGCAACTCTCTGCCGACCATCTTGCACGCGCGCCATCGGCGAGTGTTCCGGCGATGGCACGCGCACTCTCCGCCATCAACGAATGATGTCGAAGCTATAGTCAGTCTTGCCAAGAACATTGGTCTTCTTGTCGATTTCGTCGAAGATCTTGTCGAGGATCTTCACCAGTACATTCAGGCCGCCCTGATAGCCCCACACGGGGGAGCGGTGATGGTGATGCCGATCAAAAATTGGAAACCCGATGCGGATTAGTGGCGTTCCCGTGTCCCGTTCCAGGTACTTGCCGTGTGTATTGCCAATCAGAAAGTCAACCGGCTCCGTGAACAAGAGCGAGCGCATGTGCCAGAGGTCCCGCCCCGGATAGGCTTGGCAGGCCTGACCAAATGGCGAGCTTGCAAACAGCGCCTGCATTTTTTCCTGCCACGCCTTGTTGCCATTGGTGGACAGCACATGGGTCGGTTCGGCGCCGAGTTCGAGCAGAAAGGCAGCCAACCCATAGCAGAGATCAGGATCGCCATAGATCGCGAACTTCTTGCCATGGATATGCGCGCTGGAGTCCGCGATGGCATCAACCAAGCGGCCACGCTCTCGCGCGAGCTCCTCCGGAATCTCCTTGCCGCTGATGCGTGATAACGCCACGAGAAAATCATCTGTTGCGGACACACCGACCGGGTAATTGAAAGACACGACGTCCTGGCCATGCTCGGACACGAACGGCAGCGTTTTTTCCGTACACCATTGCTGCATGGAGATTGTCGCCTTGGCGTGAATCGCGTTCGCCGCGTCTTCCAGCGTGGTGCCGCCGTCATACATCCGGAACTCGCCGTCGGTCGGGGTATCGAAGACTTCAGAGTTATCGGCGAGAATCGTATGTTCGATGCCCATCAATGCCAAGATTCGCTTGATCTCGCGAAGATTTCCAACGGTATTGCCATCAAAGCCGCCGATGATGTTGATTGCCTCATTTGGCTTGCGCTCCAGCTTCGGCGCCGTTCCGGCCTTGCCGTCCCAAAAATGCTCGAGAATGCCCTTGAGTGCGTTGTCGTAGCCCGTGACGTGGCTGCCGACGAACGCCGGCGTATGTGCGAACGGCACGTCGAACTCTGCCGGAACCGAGCCTTTTTCCTTCGACGTCTTGATGAAGGCGTTGAGGTCATCGCCGATTACCTCAGCCATGCAGGTCGTCGAGACCGCAATCATCTTGGGTTTGTACATGTTATAGCTGTTGGCGAGGCCGTCGATCATATTGTTCAGCCCCCCGAACACAGCGGCGTCTTCCGTCATCGACGAAGACACGCAGGAGCTCGGCTCCTTAAAGTGCCGCGACAGATGGCTGCGGTAATAGGCCACGCAGCCTTGCGAGCCATGGACGAAGGGCAGCGTGCCCTCAAAACCGACTGAGACGAAAACGGCGCCAAGCGGCTGGCAGGCTTTGGCCGGATTTACCGCAAGCGCCTCCCGCGCGAAATTCTTTTCGCGATATTCGGGGGTTTTCGTCCATTCCTTGATACGTTCGACCTCGGCAGGATCGCGGGGATTTTCGAACAACTTCTTGTCGGCCAGCATTTGTTGGTATTCTGGACCGCGGAACAGTTCGAGATGATCGAGCACATGTTCTGCACTCTGCGCCATGTTAGGATCCTTCACTATCGAAATTGATATCGCCCAACTCTCCGCAGAGAGCGGGATCGGTTGCTCTATTGTGAAACCAAGTGCTTGTTACTCTGCAGCCAAGAGCTTGGCTTTCGAGGCTTCCTTCCAAGGTGCCTTCATCTTCTTCCAGATCGGCGAGTTGACAGCCATGTCCATGTCGCGCGCAAAGATCGCAAAGCCGTCATAGCCGTGATATGGGCCCGAATAGTCCCAGGAATGCATCTGCCGGAACGGCACACCCATCTTTTGGAAAACGTACTTTTCCTTGATGCCCGAGCCGACCAGATCAGGCTGGAGCTTTTCCACGAAGCGCTCGAACTCATAGCCGTTGACATCGTCGTAGATGAGCGTGCTGTCCTTTACATAATGCTGTGCGGTGCGCTGATAGTCGTCGTTATGACCGAACTCGTATCCGGTTCCCACGACTTCCATGCCGAGGTCCTCGTAGGCGCCAATCACATGACGCGGACGAAGCCCGCCGACGTACAGCATCACCGTCTTGCCCTGCAGGCGCGGGCGATATTTTGCGATCACGGCGTTCACCAGCGGCTGGTACTTTTCGATCACCCGCTCGGCACCCTCCTTGATCTTGTCGTCGAAATAGCCGGCAATCTTGCGCAGCGATTCTGCGATCTTTGAAGGTCCGAAGAAGTTGTACTCGCACCAGGGGATACCGAACTTCTCCTCCATATGACGCGAGATGTAGTTCATCGAACGGTAGCAATGCAGAATGTTGAGCTTCGCCTTCGGCGTTGCTTCGAGCTCGGCGAGTGAACCGTCGCCGGACCACTGTGCAATCACCCGCAGGCCCATTTCCTCCAGCAGAATTCGCGATGACCAGGCGTCGCCGCCGATATTGTAGTCACCAATGATCGCAACATCGTAGGGCGTCGGCTCGAACTTTGGTTTGCCGTCGGGGTCGAGCTTGTCGAAAATCCAATCGCGCACCGCGTCGTTGGCGATGTGGTGGCCAAGCGACTGCGACACGCCGCGAAAGCCCTCACAGCGGACAGGCACGATGGTCTTGCCACCATATTCCTTGGATTTCGACCTTGACACGGCCTCGATGTCGTCCCCGATCAATCCGATCGGGCATTCCGATTGGATGGTGATGCCGTGGTTGAGCGGGAAAAGCTCCTGGATTTCGTCAAGGACTTTGACCAGCTTCTTGTCGCCACCGAATACGATGTCCTTCTCCTGGAAATCGGAGGTGAATTGCAGGGTTACAAAACTATCGATGCCCGTTGTGCCAACGTAATAGTTACGACGCGAGCCCCACGAATACTGGCCGCAGCCAACCGGGCCGTGGCTGATATGGACCATGTCCTTGATCGGCCCCCAGACCACCCCCTTGGATCCTGCATAGGCGCAGCCTCTGATTGTCATCACACCAGGTATGGATTTTATGTTGGACTTGACTCCGCAATCGGACTTCCCGGACTGGTGAACGTTGAGATGCTTGGCACGCCGCTTCGCGGTCTTCTCTGGATAGACCTTCAGCACCTCGTCGATCAGCTGTTTGTTACGAGCCCTGATTTCTGCAATGCTCTGGGTCGTGGCGAGACTCATGCTGATGTCCTTCAAGGGTTAGCGGTTGGAAGTGCTTCTTGCTGACCAAGACTTTTGCAACGAGCATGCCAGTCCGTCGGGAGCGCAAAAACCAGAACAAATAGACACAGTTAGCGCGGCCCGTCCGATGAGGCTGGTTGTTGTTGCGAACGCGACATCGCGCTTTGCGCGGAGACTTCTTCGTTGACCCTGTTCGAAATGGAACAAGTGCCGGCTATGCGCGAAGTTGCGCCGCGCAGTTCTCGAAGACGCGCAGTTGCCGCCGATTGCAAGATTTTGCGATCGCGCGCGGCGGGACGGCCGCTAACATGGACGAGTGGGTGGCTGGCGGCTCCGGCTTGCCAATACCATCTATGCTGCCGGGCACGACGGATGCTTACCTTCAGCGAAGACGATGATGGTCTTGTGCATGACGTCATCGCCCGCCGAGTTCGATGCAAGCTCCCTAGCCACTTAGACGTGGCCCACTCGCCGTCTCACGAGAACAGCTGCCGCGCCTTGATGAGCGCACCGACGAGCGTATCGATCTCTTCACGTGTGTTGTAGAGGCCGAAGGACGCACGGCATGTCGCCAGAACACCGAAGCGCTTGAGCAGCGGCATCGCGCAATGGGCCCCTGCCCGCACCGCCACACCTGCGCGGTCGATGACGGTGGCAATATCATGCGCATGCGCACCCTTCATATCAAAGGAGATGATCGGCCCCTTCTCGGCTGGTGTGCCGATCAAGCGCACGGAGTTGATGTCCGCCAGCTGCTGCTGAGCGTAAGCAAGCAGTGCGCTTTCGTGCTCGCGGATCTGCTTCTTGCCTATTGAATTGATGTAGTCCACAGCCGCCCCCAGACCGACCGCCTCGACGATCGGTGGCGTACCCGCCTCGAAGCGGTGCGGCGGATCACCATAGATGACGCCGGTACGTGAGACCTCACGGATCATTTCGCCCCCGCCATTGAAGGGTGGCATCAACGCCAGATGCTCAGATTTGCCGTAGAGCACGCCGATGCCGGTCGGACCATAGAGTTTGTGGCCCGTCATCACGTAGAAATCGCAATCGATGTCGCAGACGTCGGCGTTCAGATGGACGCATCCTTGCGAACCATCGATCAGCACCGGGATACCGCGAGCATGAGCGATCCTCACCACCTCCTTTACCGGTAAGACGGTCCCCAGAGCATTCGACATTTGTGTGATCGCAACCATCTTGGTGCGCCGGGTCAGGAGCTGCTCAAAGGCATCCAGCAGGAAGTTGCCGTCATCATCCACTGGTGCCCATTTGATCACCGCGCCGAGGCGCTCTCTGAGAAAATGCCACGGCACGATGTTGGAATGATGTTCCATCATCGAGAGAACGATCTCATCCCCCGGGGTGACGCGTTCACGGCCGAAGGTCTGGGCGACCAGATTGATTGCCTCGGTGGCGCTGCGGGTGAAGATGATCTCTTCGTTTAGACGGGCGTTCACAAATTGCGCCAGCTTGGCACGCGCGCCTTCATACGCCTCGGTCGCAGCGTTAGCGAGGTAGTGCAAACCGCGATGAACGTTGGCATATTCGCTTGAGTAGACCTGCATCATGCGGTCAAGTACCGCCTTCGGCTTCTGAGCCGAGGCGGCATTGTCGAGATAGACCAGCGGCCTGCCATAAACCGTCATGCTCAGCGCAGGAAAGTCCGCACGCAGACGGTTGACCTCGTACCTGCCATTGCTCATCGCGGGATGCACGCTCATCTCCGCGCCTGCATCCAGTGTTCAGTTTGCGCGGTCACAAAATCGCGCAGGCTCTCGGGGACGATTTCCTCAATCGCCTCGCCCAGGAATGCTCCAATCAGCAACGCCTGCGCGTCCTTTTCGGATAGACCGCGAGCACGCAGATAAAATACGAGTGCACCGTCCAGCGCACCTGACGTCGATCCGTGGCCGCAAGTCACGTCGTCGGCCAAGATTTCGAGTTCGGGCTTGTTGTCGGCCCGGGCCTCGTCGGACAGAAGCAGCGCCCGCGTCGTCAGCGTGGCGTCCGTCTTCTGCGCGCCAGGACGAACGACAATCCGGCCTTGGAGCACCGAACGGCCGCATTCGTCGATCACCGCACGGAACTTCTCCCGACTGGTGCAATGTGGCACGGCGTGATCGACGACCATTGTCGTGTCGACATGCTGCTTGTGCCTGATGAGATTGACGGCGTTCGCCGAGAGCTTGGATCCCTCGCCAGTCAGCGTGACGAATCCCTGGTAGCGACTGACGGAGCCGCTACAAGTCATGCTGAAGAAATCGAGCTTCGCTTTTGCGCCGACCGCGATGATGCTTGATGAGATATGCACGGCGTCAGCGGCGTCGGCCGCCAGTCGGATATGCGACAGGTTCGCCTCGTCACCAACCAGGGCAATTGTCGCATCGTTGGTCTGATAGCCGCTCGCGCCTTCAGCCGAGACGAAACTCTCCACTAAGGCCGCATGCGCGCCTTGGCCAAGTTGCAGATAGGAACGCGTGAAGTTGGACACCAACGATCCGGTCGTGACGTGAACGATCTGAATCGGACGCTTCACCGCTTCGCCGTCAGCGATCGTAATCACGAAGCCATCGGTCGCCATTGCCGCATTGAGCGAGATCACCGCATCAGTCGTCGTCGACAGCACCAGGCCGGCCATCGCACTGTCGGTCGTATCTTCCAGGACCTCTCGGAGCGACCGCACAGCGACCCCGTCTTCCAGACTGTCCACATCAGAAAGCTCCGGTACGAATACACCATCCACCAAGACGAGTTTGACCGCCCGATCGACTGCTGTTTGCTTAACCGACGCCGCTGCGCGCACCAGCGCAGCCGCATCGGGTCGCGGAGCGAGCGGCAGGACCGCGCCCATCAGCGCGCGCAGATCGGTGTATTTCCAGGCCTCGATGCGTTGCGGGAGGCCGGCACGCTCGTAGGCTTCGAACGCCCTCGCACGGATATGAGCGACGAGCCCGGAGCCAGGCAACCGTCCATGCGCCGCGGCAAAGACATTGTCCGTTGCGCGCCCGGCGGCGGTTTTGGTCACAACCTGCTTCATCGGGAAATCTCGTGCGCGGTCACGCCGCGTCTTCGAATTGTGCGTAGCCACAAGCCTCAAGCTCCAGCGCGAGTTCTTTTCCGCCGCTCTTTCTTATCTGCCCTTTCGACATCACGTGGATAACGTCCGGCACGATGTAGTCGAGAAGCCGCCGATAGTGGCTGATTACAATCATCGCGCGCTCCGACGAACGCAGAGCGTTGATGCCACCCGCGACAATCCGCAGCGCGTCAATGTCGAGACCGGAATCTATCTCGTCCAGGATGCACAGGCTCGGTTCGAGCAGCGCCATCTGCAGAATCTCGTTGCGTTTCTTCTCGCCGCCGGAAAATCCGACATTGAGGCCGCGCTTGAGCATGCCTTGCGGTATATTGAGCGAATTAGCAACCTCGCGAACGCGTTTTATAAAATCGGGGGTGGAGAATTCCGTTTGTGCTCGCGCCTTGCGCTGCGCGTTCAGCGCCGCGCGCAGGAAGTTCATGGTGGTCGCCCCGGGAATTTCCACCGGATATTGGAAGGCAAGAAATACGCCCCTAGTCGCGCGCTCGCTTGCCTCCATCGCGAGCAGGTCCTCACCGTTGAATAGGATTTGGCCAGCGCTAACTTGATAGCCGGGCTTGCCGGAGATAACGTGACTGAGTGTGGACTTTCCGGAGCCGTTCGGCCCCATGATTGCATGCACCTCACCCGCATTGACCGCAAGATCGAGGCCGCGAAGAATTTCGCAGCCCTCGATACCAACATGCAAATCTCGGACTTCGAGTAGCGCCATTTAACCTGCCCCTGAAATGCGTCATCCAGAACGCAAGCCGCAATCGCAAGGGCTCGCGGAAACGTTTAGTTACCCGACGGATCCCTCGAGCGAGATAGAGATCAACTTCTGCGCCTCCACCGCAAATTCCATCGGCAACTTTTGCAGCACGTCTTTCGCGAAACCGTTGACGACGAGGCCAGTGGCCTGTTGCTCGCTCAAGCCTCTCTGCACGCAGTAGAACAGCACGTCCTCGGAAATCTTCGACGTCGTCGCTTCATGCTCGAACGTCGCCGAGGAATTCTTGGCCTCGACATAGGGCACGGTGTGCGCGCCGCATTTGTCGCCGATCAGAAGCGAGTCGCAGGCGGTGT